>JALVJE010000137.1 GCA_027028505.1 Bacteroidales bacterium | reverse complement strand
TCATACTGCCGGATCGCCTCGATCAGCTCATCCTGCACCTTTACGGGCTGCTTTTCGATCCGCACAAAATGGACCACGCCGTCGGTCTGGAGCACTTTCAGATATTCATTGTAATTTCCGATGTCGATATGCACAAAGATATAGGAACGAAAAAGCGGTTCATCCACCCATTTTTTGCGGTCGCTCCAGATCCGCAGCTCTTTCCGCAGGGGGAGGTAGCACTCGATCCCTTCGAGATCGAAGCTGTCCCGCACCCTCTTTTCATGCCTCGATTTGGTATAGAGGACGAACCATTCCTTTCTCTCTTCTTTTGTTCCAGCCATGATCATTTTTTTCCGGAGCGTAAAAATAACTTATTTCCTGAAAAATCCTTAAAACTGAAAATATATAAAGGGTCTGAACCCGGCGCCTTTGATCTGTATCAGCAGGAATACCACGATGGCGGCAATGAGGAGCTTGACGATCATGGGCAGGCGGATAAAGCCCCCCCGGATATTTTCCTGCCACTGTGCTGGCAGCCAGTGTATAAGGAACCCCAGGAGGATCAGGGGGATGACCACACCCCACGAGGCGATGAGCGGCAGGAGGGTGGAAAAATTCAGGTGGTGGGTGATCTGCCACAGCATGGCCGCAGCATTCTCCATATTCCGGGAGCGGAAGAAGATCCAGAGAAAAAGCACAAAATGAAAGGTGAGCAGGGTCATCAGCAGACGCTGCCACCGGGGCGGGTTGTTCTTCAGCCAGTGGGGCAGACCCAGCAGCTTGTCAAAGACCAGCCCCGTGCCGTGGAGGAACCCCCAGATCAGGAAACGGTAGTTGGCGCCGTGCCACAGTCCTCCCAGGATCATGGTGATCATCACGTTAAGATACATCCTGCCTTTACCTTTCCGGTTGCCGCCCAGCGGGATGTATAGATAATCCCGGAGCCAGGAGGAGAGGGAGATATGCCAGCGGCGCCAGAAATCGGTCAGGATGATCGCCTTGTATGGAGAGTTGAAGTTGATGGGTATGCGAAAGCCGAAGAGCAGGGCCACACCGATGGCAATATCCGTATATCCCGAAAAATCACAATAGATCTGCAGGGCATAGCCATAGACGGCCAGAAGGTTCTCCATACCCGTAAAGGCGGCCGGATGGCTGAACACCCGGTCGAGGAAATTGACCGCCAGGTAATCGGCAATGGCCATTTTCTTCACCAGCCCCGCCAGGATCAGGAAAAGGGCATAGCTGAACTCCCGTTTCGTCAGGGAGAAACGGGCCGTAAGCTGGGGGATGAACTGGGCCGCCCGGACAATGGGACCCGCCACCAGCTGCGGGAAGAAAGAGACAAAAAAGGCAAAGTCGGTAAAACGCTTCACCGGCTGCACCTTACCCCGGAAAATATCCAGGGTATAGCTGATAGTCTGGAAAGTATAAAAAGAGATACCTACCGGCAGGAAGATGGCCGTAATATCATAATGACTGTGGAAGAGGGCATTGCTGATCTCTGCCAGATAGTCCCGCGGGACGATGTGCATGCCTGTGAGGCGGTTAAACACATCCACAAAAAAGAAAGTGTACTTGAAATAGGCCAGCATGCCGAGGTTGATGATCAGGCTCAGCGAGACAAAGAACCTTTTGAGGGATCTTTTCTCCGTGGCATAGACCCTTTTGCCGGCAAAAAAGTCGACCGCCGTGGATATCAGCAACAGGACAAAGAAAAAACCGCCGGTTTTGTAATAAAAGAAGTAGCTGACCAGCAGAAGATAGAGGTTACGCAGGAAAAACTTCTTATAAACGAATGAATAGAGCGACAGCACGACCAGGAGGAAAACCCAGAAATAGAGTCTGGTGAACAACAGGGGGTTGTCCGGCGAGTAGGACCATATATCTTGCAGACTAAAGGCCATAGCTGTAGGTTCGGTAATCTTCCATCAGGGCTTTGAGCAGCATCACGGCGAAGAGCTGTGATCCCTCGCGGCTCATGTGGGCCTGGTCGGGACGGGCCAGCGAAGGGTCCTGTGCCGCCCACCGCGCCATGGCGTGGGCGCCGCCCATAGCACGGTAGGCATCCCAGAAAGCGCATCCCTCCTGCAGAGCTGTCTGGCGTTGTTCCTCGCGGATGAGTAAGAGGTGTTCCTGCAGATGAGGTTCGTCGCCCCCCATGTCGGTCACGCCCACCACCAATACAAAGAGATCCGGGAAGTTCCTGCGCAGCCAGTGCAGCTCTCTCTGTACCGTACGCCGGTAATAGCGCACATCCCGCATGCTGCCCACCGCCACATTGAGACCGAACTGCAGCACCACCATACGCACGTTGAGGCTGCCGTACATCGTCCTTACAGCCTCCGCATCACAACGGGAGAACATCATGAAAGGCCGGCCACGCAACGGTATGTTGTCGACGCTCACACCCACAGAGTCTTCCAGCACGATGCCCTCCACAGCAAAAGGAGCCTGCGTGTCAAATCCCAGCCTCAGTCTTCTCCCTTTGCCCTGCAGCGGGATCCTCTCGCATACCAGCTCGCCGGCAGGCAGGGAACGAGGTCCGGCCACTACGTTACCTCCCTGCTTCACCTGCAGGGAAGGTCCTTTCTGCGGAGCATACAACCATACCTCCAGACGGTTAAAATCCAGGGCGCGGGGAGGAGCAAAGGAATGTATGGCGATCCGGCAGGAGAGCTCTTTTTTCTGTGTGGCAGGCATACTATCGGCAGCCAGCGAAAAGCCTCCGGCCAGCCCGAAGGGGATGCCCCGGTAACGTCCTCCCCTGATATCGTAGTTATTGATCTTGTGCCAGCCCGCCGAAGGCTCCGTAACAAAACTGGCTGTAAAAGGCACCGTCATCACCGGTAACAGGAAGCCCGGCCCGCCCCCGCCAAAATGTGCCTGCAGGGTATCACGCAGGACCGAAGTGATACGGTCCCCCTCGATCTGTGAGTCACCGTAATACAGAATATGAAGATGTTCCCTGCGGTGCCGCAGTGAATCCATCTCATGCAACACCCGGTAAAGCAGGAGACGGGTGGTATCCGACATCTCCAGTGAGGGAACCGCCCGCAACAGGGAATCGGAAAAGGTCAGAGGCTCTGCAACAGTCTTCTTTTCTGTCGTCAACGAAACAGCAGGAGAAAGGGTATCCTCAGCCACAGGAGGCGTTCGCCGGGCAGGAGGAGAAGAGGTCTTTTCGTAGGAGAGGGAAGCCAGCCACGTACTGTACTTTTCAGCAGGAAGGGGATTACGGAGCCGGTACGAAAAAAAAGAGAGCCCTTCCTCCGGCATGAAAAAAAAGGAAAGACCAAGCACGAGAAAAACACCTGCGATGAAAAGAGCACTCTTCAGGGGCTTCATGCGGACAAAGATGCGAAAGAATGCGGAGAAATCAAATGAAGCAGGCGGCCGAGGCCTCGTGACAACCCACTTTCGAAATGACGAATAACAAGATCACCCGCCCCCCTAACCATACAATAAGTTTGGAGTGTGGAGTGTGGAGTGTGGAGTTGGTGTTGCTGGTACTGGGTACTGCCCGCCCGGATGAAGGGAGTCATCCGTTCGGACGGGGGTGCTGGGTGGATCTGCCCTATGCACTACGCTCTACGCTCATTTCCCATCATCGCTTTATCGCTCCCTACTGCTTACTGCCTACTGCCTACTGCCTACTCCTTACTCATCCGATCATTTCTCATCTCACATTGCTCATCGCTGATCCCTGAGTAGCCGAAGGCGTATCGAAGGAGGGGCTTCTGCGTGAAATCCATTCAAAAATCAGAAATCAAAAATCATTGGTGTCCGATAAAAATTAAGAAGAGCCTAATCTAGGCAGTCATGCCTACCTGCCGGCAGGCAGGCTGAGCTTGTCGAATCATAGACTGCTGGTAATGAGGCCAATCCTTTCGCCAGTCTGACCCTTCGACAAGCTCAGGGTGACTAGCTGAATTAGTAGGGGTATTATTCCTGTATTTTCTTCGAAAGCGTTAGTTATCTGCATAATGGAAGCATATCTCAAATTTATCTCGGACAGTAGTGAATCAAAAATCATCATTCCCTACTTTGAGACTGAGGGAGTAATAGGGGTAAAGGTGTTATTGCCGGGTTATAATTCTTATGGCATGTCACTATCCTTTTTTCCGGATCTTCAGCGGCTGGCCGGGATGGATCTTGTCATAACGCGAGAGGTGGTTGAGACGCAAGATGTCCTGCTCCGTCACACCGTCAAATTTGCGGGCTATCTCCCAGATGGTATCACCGGGACGTACATGGTAATACTCATAGTTGCTGTCCAGCTTTGTACTTGTGGCCACAGGTTGCGACTGTGTGACGGGTTTCCCTGTACGGCGTTGTTTCTCCGCAAAGGACATGGTATTGAATTTCTTGTAATAAGAGACCTTGTTCTTCGGGACATACACGACCAGGCGCTGACCCACACGGATGAGGTTGTGCCGTATATGGTTCCAGTAACGCAGGTCGGACACCCGTACATGGAACCACTCGGATATGAACCCCAGGTTGTCTCCCTGTTTAACGGTATAGTATATCTTCACCCTTCCTTTTGGCGGCGGCGGATTGTAATGCGTATACTTAGGGGCCAGCGTTTTTTTCGAAGGATCAAAAAATATGGAATCCTTGTAAGCGAAAATGGAGTCCTGCAGGTCGATGAAATTGCCGGTGTACTGCATCGGCAGAACCAGTGTATAAGGTTTTATGCTACCCGGGATGATATCGTACCGGTATTGCGGGTTCATATCCCTGAGCTGTTGCAGGGGGATGTGCAGCACTTCGGCGACCTGTTTCAGGTGAAGATCTTCCGAGATGATGAGGGTGTCCCTTGTCACCGGAATGTCAATGGGGATGGGCTTCAGACCATGATCGGGGTAGTAGTTCATCACATAGGTGGCAGCGATGAATGCCGGCACATAACCTCTGGTCTCACGGGGCAGCCGGTAGTAGATCTTCCAGTAGTCGCGCACGCCTCCAGAACGGCGTATGGCCTTGTTGACATTGCCGGGACCACAGTTGTAGGCAGCGATCACAAGCGTCCAGTCATGGAACATCTCGTACATATCCTTGAGATACTGGGCAGCCGCCTCCGTAGAACGGATGGGGTCACGCCGCTCGTCCACAAGCGAGTTGATGGTGAGGCCGTACATGCGGCCGGTACCATACATGAACTGCCACAGGCCCACAGCGCCGGCCCTGGAACGGGCCCGCGGGTTGAGCGCCGATTCTATGACTGCCATATACTTCAGCTCCACAGGCAAACCCTCGCGGTCGAAGATCTCCTCGATCATCGGGAAATAATAATCCCGCAACCCCAGCATCACCTCCATCTTATCTTTCTTCTTCTGGGTATACACATTGATATAGTTCCGGACAATGGTGTTGTAGGATAGCGTAACAATGCTGGGGATCTTTTGCAGACGTTCTATGTAAACCGTATCGGAATACTTTGATGGCAGACTGTCAGCCTCATAGGCGCTCTCCACCAGCGAGGTGTCACGCAGCGACTGCCTCACATAAAAGAGGTTGAGCAGGCTGTCCAGGTTCTCGGAGAAATTGACCTCTGCGCCATCCGGTTTCCCTTTTATCGTATCAGTTTTGGGAACAGATGCCTGCAGCGGCAGCAACATGCCCGTCAGCATCAATATCAGGATCATCGTTCTTGTCATATCTTTTTCTTTCTGTCTATATACAAAATTAATAGTCAAAATGTTATGCTACAGGTTATACCGCCTGCTGCCTGCAGGCCCTGAACAGGACGAACTGCCGGCAATATCCGCATCGACAGATCGGGGGCAACATCAAAGTGGAAAAGCTGTGCATCCACCACGGCATCGAGGATTGTAAGAATGTACCAACCGGCTATACCGATCAGGGAAAGATCTCTGTTGCGCTTGTAAAACTGCATGCCGTCTTTGAGTTGCTGCTCCATCCAGTCGGAGTTTTGCTTGTTATAAGTAGAAGGATATAATTCCCCTGCATATGTTTTGGGATCGACATCCTTGCTGATGATAGAAAAATAACTGGTCGTAGCCGGGTTATTATCCGTAAAATCAAGGTATGCATCCCTGTAATTAACGTAATGTGAATTATTAAAGTATACGAAATACCCCAGTGTAGCAAATCCTGCATAAACGATCGGGACTTTCCAGTACTTACGGTTGTAAATCTGACCCAGGCCGGGGAAGACGGCAGAATAGAGCGCTGCCTTGCGTGGGGAATGATAATCATCACTGACCGTTTTCTTTTCCTTCACTCCCGTGATCTGCCCTTCCTCCAGGGAAACAAAGGCACTGTCCTTCTTCTGGGCGGAGACATCCGGAAAGGAAAACAATAACAATGCCGCCAGTGCGGTGATATATATGACAAAAACTTTTTTCAATTCCCTGTTCCTCTGCATTCAGACCCTTTCACAATGCAAAGATAAGGAAATATTGGGAACGATGACCTATGAACGATGATCCCCGCCCGCCTGAACGAATTCATTCGGACAGGGATGACCGTCCGGTCGGATGGGGATGAACCGGGAACTCTTAACTTTGAACTATGAACTGTGAACTACCAATTACGAACCACGAACTACGATCCGGCGGAGCCCAGTTTATCGAATGCCTCCATGATCTTCTCCAGTTCTTCTGTGCTGGCAAAGGGGATGACGATCTTGCCTTTGCCTTTTTCATTCACACGGAGCTGCACATCCGTCCTGAAGAATCCGGCCAGCTCCTCCTGCAGCCCCTTGAAAGCTTCGGCCAGCTCCTGTTTCTTCTGTTCCCTGCCGGTGGCTTTGCGCATCTCGCGGTTCACCATCTTTCTCACCATCTCTTCGGTCTGCCGGACGGAAAGTTCATCACTGATGATCTGGTAATAGAGGTTGATCTGTTTTTCAGGGTCATCAATGCCGATGAGGGTACGGGCATGGCCCATGGTGATCTTTCCCTCACGTATGCCCAGTTGTATCTCGGCCGGCAGTTTCAGCAGCCGCAGGTAATTGGCAACAGTAGAGCGTTTCTTACCCACCCTTTCCGAGAGGGTCTCCTGTGTGAGACGGCACTCCTCAATGAGACGCTGATAGGATATAGCGATCTCTATGGCATCCAGGTCCTCCCGCTGTATGTTTTCCACCAGTGCCATTTCCAGCATGGCCTGATCATCGGCAGAGCGCACATAGGCGGGGACCTTTTCCAGTCCGGCCATGGTGGCTGCTTTCAGGCGTCTTTCTCCCGAGATCAACTGGTAGGTACCGTCGCCCATATCACGCACCGAGATAGGTTGTATGATCCCCAGTTCACGTATGGAGGCTGCCAGCTCCTGCAGCGCCTCCTCATCAAAATTGGTTCGCGGCTGGAAAGGATTGGACCTGATCCTGCTGATCTCCACTTCATGGATCCCCTCCGGATAGGAGACATTGCCCTTGTCCGCATCATCGATCAGGGCTCCCAACCCTCTGCCCAAAGCATTTTTTCTGGCCATAGCAACTCTTTTACTGTATGATCTTATCTTCGTTCCTGATCTTTGTTTTCTCATTCTTCTGTAATACCTCCCTGGCCAGGTTCAGGTAGTTGACCGCCCCTCTCGAGTTGGCATCATACAGAAGTGCAGGTTTTCCGAAACTGGGCGCCTCGCTCAGCTTGATGTTCCGCTGGATGATCGTGTCGAAGACCATCTGCTGGAAATGCCGCCGCACCTCATCCACCACCTGATTGGAGAGGCGCAGGCGTGAATCATACATCGTCAGCAGAAAACCCTCTATCTCCAGCTCCGGATTGAGACGGTTCTGGATGATCTTGATGGTGTTGAGCAGTTTTCCCAGTCCTTCCAGGGCAAAATATTCACACTGCACAGGAATGATCACCGAATCGGAAGCTGTCAGGGCATTGACCGTCAGGAGACCCAGCGAGGGAGAACAGTCTACCAGGACAAAATCATACTCCTCCTTCACCTTTGCGAGAGCATGCTTCAGCACCTGTTCCCGGTTGGGCATGTTAAGCATCTCTATCTCCGCCCCCACCAGATCAATGGTGCTGGGCACCAGGTCCAGACCCTCGATCTCTGTTTTCAGGATCACCTCTTCCGGATGACGGTCGTCCACCAGACAATCGTAGATACTGCTCTTGATGTTCCGCAGGTCAAAACCGACCCCGGAGGTGGTATTGGCCTGGGGATCCGCATCCACAAGTAATACACTGTATTCCAAAGCGGCCAGGCTGGCCGCCAGGTTGATGGCCGTCGTTGTTTTTCCCACGCCCCCTTTCTGATTTGCCAAGGATATGATCTTCCCCATAGATTATCGATTCTTTATGTTTTTTTTGAACTTCAAATTTACTACTTTAGCATGGTTCCAAAAGATTCCCCAAAACGGAATTGTAAACAATTTGTTTGCAGTTATTAACATTTTATTAACATTACGGAACTTTAAATTCTGATTTTCAAACAAATAATCCTCCCTGTTCAAACGTTGATATTTTCATCATGTCTTCCTCCCGCACATCCCATAATAACAAATGGTACACTATCATCAATCCCAATGCCGGCAAGGGCAAAGGGCGGAAGGACTGGGGCCGGATCTCCTCTCTGATGCAGGAGGCAGGCATTTCCTACGAGGCGGTCTTCACCCGCGGAATGCATGATGCCATTGATCTGACAAGAAAAGCCATACGCGAGGGATGGCGCCGCTTCGTGGTGGTAGGCGGCGACGGAACGATCAACGAGACGGTCAACGGCATCCTCGGCCAGCAGGAGATACCTGTTACGGAGATAAAACTGGGCATCATCCCGGTGGGTACAGGTAACGACTGGGGCCGTATGTTCGGCATCCCAGGTGATTACAGCAAAGCTGTGGACACCCTCCGCCGCGAGCGTACTTTTTATCAGGATG
The DNA here is from genome assembly GCA_027028505.1 of Bacteroidales bacterium. Lineage (GTDB taxonomy): Bacteria > Bacteroidota > Bacteroidia > Bacteroidales > VadinHA17 > DRPN01. The sequence goes on along the minus strand of JALVJE010000137.1, from coordinate 1,632 downwards.
CGGGGGTGGTACGTTACGAACAGGATGGGACAAGACATCAGCGGTATTTTATCAATATTGCCGGCCTGGGGTTCGATGCCGTGGTGGTACAGCGTGCCAACCTGCGTAAGGCCAGGGGCAGGAGCGGGATCATGGTCTACATGCAAACCCTCCTCTTTACCCTTGCCACCTATCGCCATACCCACACCACCCTCGATCTGGACGGCCAGCATTTCTCAGGCCCGGTATTCACCATCTCCATAGGCATTGGCCGATACTCCGGCGGAGGAATGATACAGACCCCCCACGCCATTGCTGATGACGGCTGGTTCGATGTCACGATCATCCGTAAGATCGGCAAGCTGGACATCATCCGCCACTTAGGCATGCTCTTCAACGGCCGTCTGCCCGAGCATCCCAAGGTGATCACCTGCCGTGCCAAAAAGATCCGCATCGACAGTGAGCCGGAGATCCATCTGGAAGTGGATGGAGAGACCCTCGGCCATTCCCCTATTGAGATGGAGATATTGAAAAAGAAGGTGGCTGTGGTTGTGGGGGATGAGTTCGATCCTGCCGCGGTTATTGCACCGGAACAAAACGCACCTGAAATAGCTTCGGCCAGTTCTTGCCGGTAACGAAGATCCTTTTCCCCTGTGCATCCCAGGCAATACCGTTCAGTACATCGGTGTCGCTGTGATACTCCTTCCTGGGCAGGATACCCCGGAGGTTGATGCGTGCCAGCACCTTGCCACAGGCAGGATCTATCTGCACAATATCATCGGTCTGATAAACATTCGCATAGATGGTCCCATCAATATATTCCAGCTCGTTCAGCTGATTCACCGGACCGTGATCGTCATACACACTGATCCGGCGCAGCACGGAAAAATATTTGGGATCGAGATAATAGAGGTTGTTGCTCCCGTCGCTCATGATCAGGTAGGTACCGTCGGTGGTGAGGCCCCAGCCCTGCGTAGAATACTTCAGCCGGCGGATGAGAGAGAAGCTGTTCTTGTCATACACAAAACCGATGCGGGAGGTCCATGTGAGCTGGTAGATCCTATCCCCCAGGATACAGATCCCCTCGCCAAAGAGGTCGGGCGGCAGATTGAGCGACTCCACCACCCTTCCTGTCTTCAGTTCCCATTTGCGCAGGGTGGAAGATCCTCTCAGGCCTGTACCTTCGTAGATATACCCGTCCTCATAGACCAGCCCCTGGGTATATGCTTTCCGGTCGTGGGGATAGACCTTTACGATCTCATAGGTCATTTTTTTCGGCACATAATCGGAGGTGAGCACGATATGCACCGTTTTGCTCCGTAGTTTTTTCCCCTCTGCATAGGACACGGCCCGCAGGGCATGCACCCCGACCGCAGCACCGCGGGTATCCCAGGCTCCCTGAAAGTGTCCCCCGGCAAATACAGCCAGACGCTGATCGTCCACATACATGACCACCGAATCCGGGATATTGAGGCTGTCACCAGCTTTCAGCTCATAGGGAACGGCCTTGCCCGATTGAAAGGTAAGCTCTCCTTTGGGTCGCAGGAAAACGATCTTTTTCTTTGGATGAGAAAAAAGGGCGTCTTCTTTTTTCTCTGTTCCCTGTATGGTTCCCGTATGGTCCCCTGTGGTCACCCCTTTGTCGCGACATCC
>JALVJE010000136.1 GCA_027028505.1 Bacteroidales bacterium | reverse complement strand
CGGACACCAGTGATTCTGATTTTTGATTGATGATTTTTGATTTCCGCCTTCGTCACAACGTTGTGACTACGGACGGACAAGTCTGATTGCTGATTTTTCAATCATTCAAACATTCAAGCATTCAAGCATTCAAGCATTCACTCATTCAAGCATTCACTCATTGGTCTAGCCCCCTGTACCTCAGTTTCCTCTTAATTTCACGAGCGAAGAGAGTAATTTTCTACTTAATCTCAGCCACGCAGTGGCTAAATTTCGCGACCAACGGGAGCTAATTTCTACCTAATTTCGCGAGCGTCAGCGAGCTAATTTCTACTTAATTTCGCCGCACAAGCGGCATAATTTCGCGACCGAAGGGAGCTAATTTCTATAAATTTCATTCGTTCTGCGAATTCATTTCAATCTTCTTCCCTTTTTACTAATTTTACATCCGAACATTTCACCTATGGACACCTTCAAAAAATACAACCGCATTACCGGATGGCTGGTTTTTCTGGCAGCGGCCTTCGTCTATCTCTCCACCATAGAGCCTACGGCCAGCTTCTGGGATCCCGGCGAGTTCATCTCCTCCGCCTACAAGCTGGAGGTGGGTCATCCTCCCGGAGCGCCCCTCTTCATGCTCATCGGCCGTTTTTTCTCTCTCTTCACCAGTGATCCCACCCATGTGGCCCGTCTGATCAACGCCTGGTCGGCCCTGGCCTCGGCGCTGACGATCATGTTCCTTTTCTGGACCATCACCCACCTGGTGCGCAAGATCTACCGGAAAGAGGGCCAGCCCCTCACCACAGGCGAGGTCCTCACCATCCTGGGCAGCGGCCTCGTGGGCGCCCTGGCCTACACCTTCAGCGACACTTTCTGGTTCTCCGCCGTGGAGGGCGAGGTGTACGCCACCTCCTCGCTCATCACCGCCCTGGTCTTTTGGGCCATCCTCAAATGGGAGAACGTCGCCGATGAGCGGCATGCCAACCGCTGGCTCATCCTCATCTTTTACTTCATCGGCCTCTCCATAGGGGTACACCTGCTGAACCTCCTGGCCATCCCGGCCATCGTCTTCGTATATTATTTCCGCAAGTACAAAACCACCACCCGGGGCTTCCTCTGGGCCCTGCTCATCTCCATCGTCCTGCTGGGGGCCATCATGTACCTGGTCATCCCCGGCACGGTCGTCGTGGCCTCCTGGTTTGAGCTGCTCTTTGTCAACGGCTTTGGCCTGCCTTTCAACAGCGGGCTCTTCTTCTACCTCGCCCTCCTCATCGGCGGGATCATCTGGGGTCTGCGCTACTCCGTCCGCCGTGACAAGCCCATCCTCAACACCACCCTCCTGGCCTTCACCATGCTGCTCATCGGCTACTCTTCCTATGCCGCCACGGTGATCCGCTCCAACGCCGAGCCGCCCATGGACCAGAACAACCCCGACAATGTCTTCTCCCTGCTCTACTACCTCAACCGCGAGCAGTACGGCCAGCGGCCGCTCTTCAAAGGCCCTTACTACAATGCTCCTATCATCGACATCAAATACGGCAAAAAGACGTACGACAAAGAGGATGGCAAATACATCGTCACCAACCGCAAGATCAAGTATATCTATGATCCCCGTTTCGTGACCTTCTTCCCCCGCATGTACAGCCGTGACAGCAAGCACATCAAGGATTACAAGTACTGGGGCAAGATCCGCGGCCGGCCGGTGACCCTCAGCTACGGCGGGGAACAGAACACCGAGTACATCCCCACCTTCGGGGAGAACCTGCGCTTTTTCTTCCGCTACCAGGTAGGTTTCATGTACCTGCGTTATTTCATGTGGAACTTCGCCGGCCGCCAGAACGACATCCAGGGCCACGGTAATGTATTGCACGGCAACTGGATCAGCGGCATCCCCTTCATCGACACCCCCCGCCTGGGCGATCAGGACAAGCTGCCGGACTACCTCAAAAAAAACCGGGGCCACAACCGCTATTTCCTGCTGCCTCTCCTGCTGGGTCTCCTCGGCGCCTGGTTCCATTATAAAAAGAACAAAAAGGATTTCTGGGTGGTGCTGCTGCTCTTCCTCTTCACCGGTGTGGCCATCGTGGTCTACCTGAACCAGTACCCCCACCAGCCGCGCGAGCGGGATTATGCCTATGCTGGCTCTTTCTATGCCTTCGCCATCTGGATAGGCATCGGCGTGGCAGCACTCGTCGAGGCCCTGCCCCGCAGGATCTCCCTCACCCTGCGTGCCGGCGTCATGACCCTCCTCTCCCTACTACTCGTGCCGGGCATCATGGCACAGCAGAACTGGGACGATCACGACCGGTCAGGACGGTACACGGCCCGCGACTTTGCGAAGAACTATCTCAACTCCTGCGCCAAAAACGCCATCCTCTTCACCAACGGCGACAACGACACCTTCCCCCTCTGGTATGTGCAGGAGGTGGAGGGCGTCCGCACCGACGTGCGTGTGGCCAACCTCAGCTATATGAGCGCGGGATGGTACATCGACCAGCTGGCACGCAAAGAGTACGACTCCGACCCCCTGCCCTTCTCCCTCACGCATAAGCAGTACCGCTCGGGCACACGGGATATCGTCCTGGTAGACAACCGCCTGAAAAAGTATTACAACCTGAAGGACCTGATACGTTTCGTCGCTGATGACGATCCCCAGACCAAAGTACCCAGTCCTTACGGCAAAGGCGAGATGGCCGATTACTTCCCCACCAATCTCTTCATCATCCCCGTGGACTCGGCGCAGGTAGTGGCCAACGGCACGGTGCCACCCTCCCTGGCCGACAGGGTCCTTAAAGAGGTACGGTGGAAGTACCCCAAGAACGTGGTGTACAAGAACGACCTGATGGTCCTCAACCTGCTCTCCAACAACAACTGGAAGCGCCCGGTCTATTTTGCCATCACCATCCCCGGCTCTGCCATCCCGGGCATACAGGATTTCTTCCTGGACGAGGGCATGGCTTACCGTTTTGTGCCGGTGAAAAAGAACAACCGCGACCCCGAGTACGGCTTCGTCGATCCGGATATCATGTATGACAACGTGATGAATAAATTTGTGTGGGGCAACATCACCGATCCGCATGTCTATCTGGATGAGAACAACCGCAGGATGATCTCCAACTACCGCAATGTCTTCAACCGCCTCGCCCTCTCCCTGATACAGGAGAACCGGATGGATTCGGCACGGCAGGTGCTGGAGAAATGCGTGGAGCTGATGCCCGACCGGGTGGCTCATTATGACTATTTCTCCCTGGCCACGGTGCGCAATGCCTATGCCGTGGGCGATACGTCCCTGGCGCGGCAGGTGGCCGCCGGCATCGCCACCAACATCTCCCAGGAGCTCAGCTTCATCGCTACCCTGCGGGCAGGCCAGACCCGTCTCCTGCAGGAGGGAGTGCCCCTCGACCTGCACATCCTCCGCCAGCTCGAAGGGTATGCAGCCAGCTTCGACACACCGGAGATACAGAAAAAATACAGTACCTTGTACAAGCAATATTCGGGATCCATGCAACGAATACCATGATCATGTTCTGGCACCATCCTCCACGGTTTCTGCACAGGCTCTGGCCTGAGCTGGTCTGGCGCCTTCCCGCCGGGGGTGAGGAGGCCTATCTCACCTTCGACGACGGACCCGACCCGGAGATCACCCCCCGCCTCCTGGACTGGCTGGAAGAGAATGGCGCCAAAGCCACCTTCTTCTGTGTGGGCCGGCAGGTGGAGAGA
>JALVJE010000135.1 GCA_027028505.1 Bacteroidales bacterium | reverse complement strand
GAAAGCCATGGCGGCTGTCGACACGTCGGGATATGGACTGAAGGTCTGGTGCCCCAGGTCGGTGTTCCAGTCGGTGATGAAAGCCTGATCGAAGATCAGCCCCAGGTAACCGTGCACCACCCCCTGGACAAAATAACACCACCCCCGGATCATGCCGGTAACGTCCTGCCCGTCCTGAAAGATCTTTATTCCCTGGCCGTCGGTCATCCTCAGCACATCATTGACTTTGGTCAAAGTGGAATAAGAGCTGCGCCAATACCTCCGGGTTACATAGGCATACGTATAGGTTTTGCTGTTGATGAATGGTTTCCGGGGCTCCAGGGAGAGATCTTTTGTGGCGGCACATGACCAGGAGCAGGTGGTCTCGTCGGCCATAGCCGCCATGGAAAGGGCGGGGCCTGAGTATTCCTGGATGGCATTGTGCCAGAGTCTGTAACCATCGCCCGCACTGGCGATCAGATCGGAGGATGTGGCCAGCACATCCTCCGCGTCGGGCCGGTTGAAGTTCTCTACGCTCAGATCGGTACAGCCCGACAGGAACAGGGCTGTACCGAACATAAACAGATAGACAAAGCGAACGGATCTGTTTTTCATGATCATCCTTTTTTTGTATTGACGGGGCCGGGGGGAAAGGAATGTCAGGAATTCGGTTCGGCTTACCGGTCCTTACCTGTAAATATATAAAATTTTGCGAACAATCCCATGGATAAACCCCTGCTGATGAGAAAAAGGAGAAGCGCCAGCCACAGGCTGTGGTTGCCCAGGGGTTCCTGGGTGAAGTACCAGACGGGAAAGAAGACGGCCACCGTGGAGAAGAGCATGGTGTTGCGCATGCCGGCCGAGGCGGTGGCGCCGATGTAGATGCCGTCCCACAGGAAAGCGGGGAAGGAGAGAAGCGGCACCAGACTCACCCAAAAAAGATAGGGCCGGGCCGCCTGCAGGATGGCTGTATTGTCCGTGAGGAGAGAAAGGATGAAGTTGCCCGCCGTGAGGTAAGCCAGCGAGAAAGGAATACTCAGCAGAAGGCCCCAGCGGAAGAAGGCCCGGATGCTTTTTTTCAGGAGCGACAAATCCCCGGCGCCGGTATAGCGGCCCGTGAGAGCCTCAGCGGCATAGGCAAAACCGTCCATGAAAAAGGAGAAGAACATGAAGAACTGCAGGAGCAGGGTGTTCACGGCCAGGATGTCATCGCCGTAAATGGCCGAGCGGGCCGTGAAAAATGTAAAGACAACGATCAGGCAAAGGGTCCTTAAAAAGATATTGAAATTGACGTGAAAGAAATCCCTGATCTTCTGCAGATGCAGGAGGGTTGCCACAGGGATCCTCCGGAAGGCGCCGGGGTATTTTCCGAACAGGAGGACAAAGGCGGTGGCAAGGCCGGCATAGTTGGCCAGCAGCGTACCCAGGGCCACCCCGTCGGAGTTCATCCGGAACACCATGACGAACAACAGATCGAGGAGGATGTTGAGCAGGTTGATCACCAGGGTGATGATCATGGGGTAACGCGCATTCTGCATCCCCAGGAACCAGCCGTTGAGGGCGTAGAGCATCAGGACGGCCGGGGCGGCCCAGACCCGGATGTAAAAGTAGCGGATGGCAAAATGTTCGGTCTTTTCGGAGCCCTCCAGGAGGTAAAAGCTGATCTTCTCAATGGGTACCTGCAGGAGCAGGATGATCATACCCGCCAGCAGACCGGTGAGGAGAGAGCGTTGCAGGATCTCGCGGGTCACCGCATCATCCTCCGCTCCGTATGCCTGCGCGGCCATGCCGCTGGTGCTCATGCGCAGGAACGAGAAACCCCAGTAGACAAAATTGAAAACCGTACTGCCCAGGGCCACCGCTCCCACAAACCAGATCCCCTCCAGATGACCCACGACCGCCAGATCGACGATCCCCAGCAACGGCACGGTGATGTTGCTGATGATATTCGGAACGGCCAGTCTCAGGATCTGCTTGTTCATGAGAGGACAGAAAATTTCTGTAAAAGTGGAATAATTTTGAAAAAAAATGAAATTATATTTGGATTTAATCTAAATAAGATGTACATTTGTGCCGGTTCAGTCATCCCGCCGGGGGTCTTGAACGGAAGAGAGATAAAGTTTTGTTCAGGCTGCAGGGACGGAGTGAGGAGAAGGACAATACGGTATGAGAAGAGATGAGAGCACCGGCGGGGTTACTGGGCTTTTCAAAGTGGAGTTATTTTTGGGTTATATATAAATTTAGGTTAAAAATCAGGTTTTTTTTAGGTTGGGTTTTTGGTTAAAAAGCCGGTCGTTGGACGGCCGGCTTTTTTCTTAAAAATTTTGCCATCCGGTAGGAATGAGTTATTTTTAAGCAAAATCATATAAAAAATTATTGTCAAATCATTAAAATCATAAATTATGGCTTTTCAATTACCTGAACTTCCGTATGCTTTGGATGCTCTGGAGCCCTATGTGTCGAAGAGGACACTTGAATTTCATTATGGCAAGCACCATCAGGCGTATGTGAACAATGCCAACAAGCTCAGCGAAGGCACTCCTTTCGAGGGTGCTGATCTGGAGACGATCATCCGTAAGGCCGATGGGGGCTTGTACAACAACGGTGCCCAGGCCTGGAACCACACATTTTATTTCATGGCTTTCGGTCCCGATGGGGCCCGGCAGCCGGTAGGGGCACTGGCCGAGGCCATCGACAGGGACTTCGGCTCTTTTGAAAGTTTCAAAGAGCAGTTCAACCAGAAAGCTGCCACACTCTTCGGGTCGGGCTGGGCCTGGCTGGTGAAAGATGAAGAGGGCAGGCTGAGCATCGTCCAGGAGAGCAATGCCGGCAACCCGCTGCGCAAAGGCCTCACCCCGGTGCTTACCTGCGACGTCTGGGAGCATGCTTACTATCTGGACTATCAGAACCGCCGTCCCGACTATCTCTCCTCGTTCTGGAGTATCCTGAACTGGGACGTGATCGCCGACCGCTATTAATGCTGTATAAGCGTATGAAAAAAGAAAACCCGGGAACATCCCGGGTTTTTCTTTTTTATTTTGTCCGGCCCAGCAGCAGGTCGAGTCTTGCTCCCACGTCGTCCCAGTTGACCACATCGAAGAAGTTGCGGATATAATCCCCTCTTTTATTTTGATATTTCAGGTAGTAGGCATGCTCCCATACATCACACACCAGGATGGGTATGGAGAGCCACTGCGAGAGGTTCTGGTGTTTCTCAGCCTGCAGCACCACCAGCTTGCCGGCCACAGGCTGCCAGGCCAGGATCCCCCAGCCCGATCCTTCAACACTTTTGGTGACTGCCGAAAAATAAGAGACCAGTTTATCCACCGACCCGAAATCGCGGGTGATGTATTTCTTCAGGTCTCCCGAGGGAGTGCTCTTGTGCGGTGACATGTTCTTCCAGTAGATCGAATGGAGAAAATGTCCTGCTCCGGTGAAGGCCAGCTGTCTTTCCCAGTGCTTGACCAGTGCAAAATCCTCCTTTTCCACGGCATCTGCCAGGGCCTGGGTGGCTTTGTTCAATCCCCTGACGTATCCCGCATGATGCTTGTCATGATGAATGTGCAGGGTCTGCTCATCGATGTGAGGCTCCAGGGCATTGTAAGGATAATCCAGCGGAGGCAGGATGTACACTCCCCGGTCGTCGACCAGCTTGTCGGGAATAAGGTCCTTCATGGCCAGAAGGGACCGCACTGAAGCCTTGCCCTGTCCGGCAGCCAGCAGTCCCGCTCCGGCCAGGGCGGATGTTTTGATGAATGTCCTTTTATCCATGGTTTACGGGTTTTGATAATTTATTCCCGTAAAATAAGGAAAGATCGGCGAACAACAAAACAAAAGGGTGTAAAAGCGCTTATACACGGGCCGGCAGCTTATTTCCTGTTGAACAGGGCCTTGATGATATAGCTGGCGATCTGCGGGTTTTCTTTCAGCCGGCGGGTGGAATAACCGAACCAGTCTTTGCCGAAAGGTACATACACCCGCATACGGTGACCCTTACGCAGGATCGAAGTCCTTCGTTCGGGGGTGACCCCAAAGAGCATCTGGAACTCATACTCTTCCCGTTTCAGATCGTATTTTTGGATCAGCTTGTATGACTCCTCGATCAGGAAGGGGTCGTGAGTGGCGATCCCTACATAGAACCCATGGTCGAGCATGTAATCCAGATCTTCCAGGTAATGCCGGTTGATCTCATCGTGTTCTTTGTAGGCAATACGGGCCGGTTCTACATAGATCCCCTTGCAAAGGCGGAAATTCAGGGGCGTTTCGGGTGTGTGCAGCGGCGCGAGATCCCGGATATCATCCATGGTGCGTTTCAGATAAGCCTGCAACACCAGACCTACATTTTTCGGGAACTCTTTGTGTAATCTGCGGAAGAGCGTCAGCTCGCGGTCGACACACGAAGAATCCTCCATATCGATCCGGACAAAATTGTTATATCCGGCGGCTTTCCGGACGATCTCCCGGATATACCCGTAACAGGCTTCTTCATCCAGCAGCAACCCGAAAGAGGAAGGTTTGACCGAAAAGTTCCCGTCGATCTTCTCTTCCGTCAGCCGTTCGATCACCTCCAGGTACTCCTCTTTGTTCCTTTCAGCCTCACTAAGGTCTTCGATGAATTCCCCCAGCACGTCCAGGGTCACCATGATCCCGTTTTCATTGAGTTCTTTGGAGGCTCTCAGGGCATCGTCCAACGACTCTCCTGCGATATATCTTTTGGAAAATGTCCAGATAAACTTCTTGGGAAAAAACGGTAAAACGGAAGCGACCAGTTTGTTGAACATGCCGGGTAAGGGTTAAATGTTTTTTTAAGTGTTTAAGATAATTATTTTTACAAAATAAAAACATTGGCGTGTGTATTGAATATGACCTTTGTCATTTGGGAACATATTCTCAAACATACTTTTTGTGTTGATAACCTGTTTATATAAATTCCGGGGTTGCCGTGCAACCCTGGAGGCACTTTTGTGGTCATCAAATTAAGTTGAAGAAATGTACACGGATGAGGATCTCATAAAGGGGTGCATCAGGAAGGAGAGAGGAGCACAGAAGGCGCTGTATGAGCGCTATGCCGACCGGTTGCTTGGGATCTGCGCCCGTTATGCTGCGGATACGGCCGAGGCGGAGGATATCCTGCAGGAGGGATTTGTGAAGATCTTCGTCCATATCAGCGATTTCTCGGCGAAAGGTTCATTATTTAACTGGATGCGTAAGGTCATGATCAATACGGCCATCACGATGTACCACAAGACCCTCAGGCATCGCTATCATCAGGAGATCGAGGCGTTGCAGGCCCCTGCGCGGGATGAAATGCCGGGAAGCAGTGACTTCACGCAGGAGGAATTGCTGGCCGTGATCCGGAGCCTGCCGGAAGGGTATCGCGTTATCTTCAACCTGTATGCCATAGAGGGATTCAAGCACAGGGAGATCGCAGAGATGCTTGGCATTGATGTGAATACCAGTAAATCGCAATATTCAAGGGCCCGGAGATTTATCCGTAAAAAACTGGAAGATATCAGCAGGATCGCTGTTCCTGACGAGAAGAAAAGAGATGAGGAAGCGTGACGACATAGAAAGATTGTTCAGGGAGAAGTTCGAAGGTTACCGTATCACACCTTCGGAAGGGCTCTGGAGCCGTGTGGTCAGACGACTGCGCCGGCAGGAGTTCCTGCATTTCTCGCCGGGCCGCTTTAATGTGTGGTACCTGGCAGGCCTGCTGACGGTGGGTGTTGTTGTAGCTTATTTGGCGCTGCAGGACCATTCTGCCGTAACCGGCAGCGTCACCCCTGAAACATCTGTCGGAGTGGTGCAGAACAGAGATCATCTGCAGGGCACCTCAGAGGAGAAAGCGGTAAAAGGAATGACAGAAGAAGAGCAAAGAGAGGAGCATGAGAATGCAGGGAGCGAAGGTCATCCTGCAGCAGCAATGCCGGCGCAGAACCAGGCTGATCAAGAAAAACAACTCCCTGTCGGGCGACCTGCTACCCCGCCACCGGCACCCGGTAATGGGACGCCGGCGAAGGCTACAGGATCGCAGCCGGTGCAGCAGGAAAAAGATCACACGACGCCTTCCACCGTCCCTGCAGAAAAGGAAAAACCCGCTCCTGTGGCACGCTTTGAGCTGTCTGTCCGGAAAGGTTGTCCTCCCCTGACCGTGGATCTTATCAATCTCTCCGAATATGCTACGGATTATTCCTGGGATATTGAGCCTGCAGGCGTGCGGTTCACAGAGATCTCTCCGCAATATACCTTTCATGATCCCGGCCTCTATGTCGTACATCTTACGGCAAGGGACCAGGAAGGCCATATCTCCGTCAGCAGTGACACTGTCGAGGTGTACGGAAAACCCCGGGCGCGTTTTGACTATTCACCGAAAGATGCGGTCGTCCCGGCTGATGAGATCTGTTTTTATGATAACTCCGTGGATGCCGAACGTTACCTGTGGTCTTTCGGTGACGGCCACACCTCGACCGAATCCGATCCGGTCCACAAGTATACCACCGACGGTCCTTTCGATGTAGTGCTGACCGTATGGTCGGCCCATGGTTGTGTCGACTCGATGGTGCTGAGGAATGTTTTTGAGCATTCCGGCTATTATCTTCGTTTCCCGAATGCTTTTGTGCCCAACCCCGGCGGACCCACGGGAGGGTATTACAGTGAAGGGTCCCTGGCCAACGATGTCTTCCATCCGGTATGGAAAGGGGTGGGGGATTATCATCTGCAGATCTTCAACCGGCGGGGTGAGCTGGTCTTTGAGAGCAGGGAGCTGAACCGCGGATGGGATGGTTATATCCTGGGGCAGCTGGCTACCCCCGGGGTATATATCTGGAAAGCCCGCGGAACCTTCCTCAATGGCAAACCCTTTGTAAGGTTCGGGAATGTTACCCTGATCAGAAAAAGGTGATATAAACCGGCGTCAGTCGCAGATCCTTTTCTCCTCTCCTTTTACATTGTAGTTCCCCTACACAATATTATTGTCCGGTTTATTATAAATGTATGTTCGTCAATAAAACGCTCCCGGAAAAAGAAATATTTTCTACTTTTGGTCGATAGCATGGGGAAGATGAAACATATATTTCTTGCCTTTCGTAAGTGAATATAAATTTATAATTTATATATTCGTATTTGGGTTTGTGAGGGGGGAAGGTGTATATTTTGCTTTAATGAACTGATAATCATTATCCTGGTGAAAAAATACCTGGTCATAGCCGTATTCAGTATTGTTTTGGTTCGCCCGGTTATCTCCCAGGATGCCCAGTTTTCCCAGTTCTATGCGGCCCCGCTTTATCTGGCTTCTGCTTTTACCGGCGCCACGGAGGAGAACCGCATTACCATGAACTACCGGAACCAGTGGCCCGCCCTTCCGGGCGTTTTTACCACCTACAGTTTTTCTTATGACCGCTATTTTCATAATTTCAATTCGGGTCTGGGTTTTCTGGCGCTGTATGATGTGGCAGGGTCGGGGCATCTGAGCACGCTCAATCTGGGGTTACTTTATTCTTATAACATACAGATAAATGATTATCTGTATATACGACCCGGTCTGCAGGTCAAGTATGCCCAGCTGGCGCTGGATTTCTACAGGCTGATCTTTAACGATCAGCTCTCCCCCGGCGGCAATACGCCTCCTACCGAGCAGCCTCCTTTTGACAATATCGGCGATATTGATGCGGAGACCTCCGTACTGGCCTATACCGAGCGTCTGTGGCTGGGTGTTTCCGTGGATCATCTGCTGCGGCCCAAAGAATCCCTGTATGGGGATGAGACCAAGCTGCCCATAAAGGTGTCGGTGTTCGGAGGAGCCCAGGTGGTGCGCAAAGGCCGCCTTCTCAAACCCATCGAGGAGAGCCTCTCCCTTGCCTTCCTCTACAAACAACAGGGCCGTTTCAAACAACTGGACCTGGGCATGTACTGGTACAAAAACCCGCTGGTCTTCGGTTTCTGGTACAGAGGGATCCCGATCCCGATGGGAGGCAAGACCTACAACAGCCGGGATGCCATGATCATCCTGGTGGGTTATAAGACCAAACAGTTACAGATAGGGTACAGTTACGACTTTACTGTCTCCCGGCTGCTGATGAGTACCGGCGGGTCTCATGAGATCTCTTTTATGTATGAGTTCAAGACCACCCAGTACAAGCGAAGGAAGATCCACGCTATACCGTGTCCGGAGTTTTAGTTCATGGTTCACAGTTCATAGTTCACGGTTCACGGTTCACAGTTCACAGTTCACAGTTCACAGTTCACAGTTCACAATTCACGGTTCATAGTTCACAGTTCACAGTTCACAGTTCACGGTTCATAGTTCATAATATCGCTTTATCTCTTTATCGCATTATCTCTTCATCGTTTTCATTCATTCCCTCCAGCCCACGGACCATTTATAAGTTTGGAGTTTGGAGTGTGGAGTGTGGAGTGTGAAGTTTGGAGTTTTTTTCAATCATTCATGCATTCACTCATTCACTCATTAAAAAATCTGTGACCCCGGGTGGCGGGGAAAGGAAAATCCCCTATCTTTGCAGGCAAAATCAAAAACCGGAAAAATGAAAAAATCATCCCTGATACTGAATGTAATCCTGTTGATCGCCGTGGTGGTGCTGTATGTGCTCTATTTTACGGGGAAAAGCTCTTCAGGCGAGGCTGTTCAGCCTGTCGCCGGCATTACGGAGACCGGTGTCAGTGAAAGGTCGATCGTGTACGTCAATATGGACACCCTCCTGGCCAATTATGACATGTTCGCCGATCTGCAGGACCGTCTGCAGAAAAAGCAGCAGGACTCCGAGAGCAAGCTGAACGCCCGCGGCCAGAAATGGCAGACCAAGGTGAATGAGTTCCAGAGCAACCTTCAGAAAGGCCTGATAACACGTTCCGAAGCCCAGAAGATACAGAACCAGCTGCAACAGGAACAGCAGGAGATCATGCAGATGAAGGATGATCTGGCCAACAGTCTCATGGAGGAGCAGCAGGTGGGATCGCGGAAAGTGATCTTCAGCATTGTGGATTTCCTCGATGGTTACAGCCAGGAGCATCATTACCGGTATGTCCTCAGCACCACCGTCGGCGGCGCCGTTCTCTATGGCGACAAGCAGCTGGATGTTACACAGGAGGTGCTGGAAGGCCTGAACGAGAAATACAAAACCGTCAGGGATTCCGTTCTTAAAGCACAATAGATCCCATGGATCTGTTCCGGGAGTACCGGCGTCGTTATCCTGTACGTCCTGCCCTTATCGGCCGTCCTCCGGCCGCCCGTTTGTTCAATGTGGTGGTGATTCCCTGTTATGATGAGCAGGATGAGGAAGTGGCCGCCACCCTCGATTCCCTGGCTGCGTGTACGTTACCGCACCGCGATGTGGAGGTGATCCTGCTGATCAACGCTCCGGCCGGTGCTGATCCGGCCGTCATCGCCCGCAACAGAGGCCTTTTTCGTTTTCTCACCGATAACACGGCTCGTTGGGAGAACGAACGCCTCTCCCTCTCTCCTTTGCTGATCGAAGACCTCTCTCCCGCTGAGGCTGGTGTGGGGGTGGCCCGTAAGACGGGTATGGATGAAGCGCTTTACCGGCTGGAGGCTGCCGGCGCCGGCGATGGTATCCTCACCTCCCTGGATGCGGACACCCGGGTGGATCGCAACTACCTGTCGGCCCTGGAAGAGATGTTCCTCTCCCGGCCTGCTGTGGAAGGTGTATCTATATATTTCGAACATCCCCTCGAAGGATCTTTCCCCGCAGTTGTCTATGACGGGATCGTCCAGTATGAGCTGCACCTTCGTTATTTTGTACAGGCCCTGCGATACATACATTATCCTTTTGCCTGGCATACGGTGGGATCCGCCTTTGCGGTGAGGGCCGGCGCGTACATGCGGCAGGGCGGGATGAACAAAAAGCAGGGCGGAGAGGATTTTTATTTCTTGCAGAAGATCATTATGGAGGGCCATTTTGCCGCCCTGACCACCACTAAGGTCTTCCCTTCGCCCCGCCCGGCACGGAAGGTGCCGTTCGGTACCGGCCCGGAGATACACCGCTTCCTGACCGGTGAAAAAGATACGTATCTTACCTATAACCTGCAGGCTTTCCGTGACCTTGACATATTTTTCAGACAGGTGCCGCAACTGTTTGGCGGGGAGATACCTCCGGAGGACTTTTATGCCACCCTGCCGGCGTCGCTGAAACTATTCCTTGCTCCGGAGGCTTTCTCTGCCAGGATCCGTGAGATCCTGGGCAATGTGGCTACGGAAAGGAATTTCATGAAACGGTTCTATCGCTGGTTCAACACTTTCAGGGTGATCAAGTATCTGAACATGATCCACCGGGAGTATTATGACAGAAGACCGGTATTCGCAGAAGCGGCCGGACTGCTGCGACTGAAAGGGATAAAAAAGATCCCCGGGGGAGGGGTGGATCTGCTGGAGTATTACAGAAATCTGGACAGGAAGACAGAGGCATGAGAGCTGTCATTTTCCTTCCGTGACGATAAAGATATCTTCATCCTTCTTTTTCATCAGGTACTGCTCCCTGGCAAACTTTTCCAGGCTCTTGCTGTCGGTTTCCAGCTCTTTGAGCTTGCGGGTATCCTGTTCTATTTTTTCCTGGTAGTAGCTCTTATCGTGACGTAACTGGCGGAGCTCCCGCATTTGCCTGTACTGGTCGATGAGGTTGTTGTTGTCGAAGATGAGCAGCCACAACAGGAAGAAGACCAGGATGAGGAAGTACTTGTTCTTCAGCAGGGGTGGGGTCCGTTTTAACCAGTTGTGTGTCATGGGGAACGTCTCTGCTGCAAAATTAAAGAAAAAAACAGCACCGGACCATCCCGGCGCTGTTTTTATTAAACCCAGATTACGCATTAGGAAGCTAATATTAGCTGAACTAATGCGTTAGCTGGGGTTAACCCCGATCCAGGAGTTCACGGTTTTGGTGAATAGCCAAAACCGATGAAATCCTTAATCGATCAGCAATGAAAAGCGCTTGCGATTTTCTATTGCTGATTTTGGGTTTATTTTTTGAGTTTCTTTTTCTTTTTGGGTGTTTTCTCCTGATGGTCCGGACCTTTGTCCTTCATGGTGTCATACACAAGCGGTGTAGCAACAAAGATGGAGGAATAAGTACCCACGAACACGCCGATCAGCATGGCGAAGATGAATCCGCGGATCACCTCTCCCCCGAAGAGGAAGACCACCAGCAACACCAGGAATGTACTCAACGATGTATTGATCGTACGGCCTATGGTGCTGTTCACGGCCGCATCCAGCACCTCCTCCTTGGCCCGTTTGGGATAGAGCTTCAGATACTCCCTGATCCTGTCATACACGACCACCGTATCGTTCACCGAATAACCGATCACGGTCAGGATAGCGGCAATGAACGACTGGTCGATCTCCATCGAGAAAGGCATGATGCCATAGAAAAGTGAGAAGATGCCCAGTACGATCAGCGAGTCATGGATCAGAGCTGCCACAGCCCCGAACCCAAAACGCCAGTTACGGAACCTCAACATGATGTACAGGAACATGAAGATAAGCGCCAGCAGCACCGCATACATGGCCTGTATCTTGATATCGTAAGCGATCGTAGGTCCAACGGTCTGTGAACTTTGTTTATACTTCTCCTGGAAGGTCTGGAAATCGACATTGTCTCCCAGGAAAGGTTTCAGTCCTTCATAGAGTTTCTGATCGACAAGGTTGTCGGCCGAAGGATCATCGATCATATACTGGGTGGTGATCTTCATCTGATCCACATTCCCGTATACTTTCACCTCAGGAGCCTTGCCGAAAACTTTGGCCAGCTCTTTCTGGACGTCCTGGGTGGGATAGGCTTTATCAAAACGTACCACATAGGTACGGCCACCCGTAAAATCGATGCCGGGGCTCAGTCCCCTGATAGACAGGGAAACAATAGAGGTAAGGATCAGCAGGCCCGATATGACATAGGCGATCTTTCTTTTCTCAATGAACTTGAAGTTCATATTGCTGAACGCTTTCTCCGTAAGTTTGGTCGAAAAAGTGATGACGCTGTTTTTCTTGAGCATCCTCTCGTACACCAGTCGGGTGATGAAGATAGCCGAGAAAAGAGAGGTCAGGATACCGATCACCAGGGTTGTTGCAAAACCTTTGATCGGGCCTGTTCCGAAAATATACAGGATAACCCCTGTAAAGAAAGTGGTCACGTTGGCGTCGATAATGGCTGAGTTGGCGTTCCTATACCCTTCTGAGATAGCCTTCTTGATCCCTTTGCCTGCCCGCAGTTCCTCCTTGATACGTTCATAGATCAGCACGTTGGCATCCACAGAGGTACCCACCGTCAGCACGATACCGGCGATACCCGGGAGGGTAAGGACAGCACCCAGAGAAGCCAGCACTCCCACGATAAAGAATACGTTCAGGAACAAGGCCAGGTCAGCTACCGCTCCGGCACGCGGGCTGTAATAGAACATCATGTAGAGCAACACGATGAGGAAGGCGATGGCAAAGGAGGTCAGACCGGCGTGGATGGCTTCTTTTCCCAGGGTAGGTCCTACGACCGCTTCCTGGATGATCTTGGCCGGCGCCGGCATCTTCCCTGACTTGAGCATGTTGGCCAGGTCCTTCGCTTCATCAATGGTAAAGTCACCGGTGATCTCGGAATTCCCGCCCTTGATCTCCGAGTTGACCCGGGGAGCGGAATAAACATAGTTGTCCAGAACAATGGCAATGGACCTGCCTACGTTCTCACGTGTCAGACGGGCCCATATCTTGGACCCCTCGGCGTTCATCGACATGGTCACCCGTGCCTGGCCGGTGTTCTGGTCAAACTCCTCCCTGGCCGAAGTGATCACCTCTCCCGTAAGAGGTGCACGGCCATCCCGCGTTGTCACTTTCAGCGCATGCAGCTCAAAAAGGTTCTGACCAGGTGCATATTTATAAGGCTTGAAATGCCAGCGGAAGATCATGTTCCGCGGGAACAGGGCCCGTATCTGTTTCATATTGAGATATCTGTTCACCACGGACGTATCGCGGGCCACAGCATAGCCGATCACCGATCCGGGGACATACTTGCCATCACGCGTAGTATTGGGCCGCAGGACGGCAAACAGGGGATTTTCCTTTTTGAAAGCCTCCAGGCTCTGTTGTTCGTTTGCTTTTTTCGTAGTATCCTCCTGCAGCAGTTGCAGCAACGAGTCGGAAGCAGACACCGAATCTTTCGATGCTGCTGCAGCTTCCTCCGTTTTCCCGCTCTGACCACCTGCTTTCTCCGCAGAGGCAGGAGTGCTGGCCTGTGTCGTATCCTTACTGGCGGCAAGAATGTTCCGCAACAGATCATTTGCTTTTACCAGATAAGGTCCTACCTCCGAATTGTCATAGGTCTCCCAGAATTCCAGGTTGGCGGTCTCCTGCAGCAGCTTCCGCACACGCGAAGGGTCTTTCACCCCCGGCAGCTCGATCATGATCCGCCCCTGGGTGGAAAGCCTCTGAATCGTGGGCTGCACCACCCCAAAACGGTCGATCCTGTTGGAAAGGACCAGAAAGGAGTTGTCGATGGCATCCTGCACCTCTTTGTGCAATACCTTCAGTACATCCGCATTGGTAGAGTTAAAATCGATCTTGTCCTTCAGCTCCATCGTATTGAAGATGGCCGCCAGACGGGCCCCCGGCGCGATCGTTTCAAAAGCTTTCCCAAAAAGAGTCACAAAATCCTCACTGCTGCTCTTCTGGTATTCCTCTGCCAGCTTCAGGGCACGAAGGAAGGTAGTGTCTTTGCTGTAATTGGAAAGCGCTTTGATGATATCAGGCACCGAAACCTCCAGGATCACGTTCATCCCCCCTTTCAGGTCAAGACCCAGGTTGATCTCTTTCTGCTGACACTCCCGGAAAGTGTTGCCGAGGAAACTCCATTTATCTTTCGGAAGACCCGCAATGGAATCCAGATAATGCAACTCTTTGTTCAGATCCCCCTGCGCATATGCCTTGGCATCCTGCTTCACTTTATAGGTCACGGCCGTGAAAGAGAGTTGGTAAAGACTGACAACAACCAGTGTTATTGCCAGAAAAAGAATAGCCCCTTTGTTCTGCATTTTCTAGCTATTTAAAGTGTTAAATCCTGTACTCTTGAAAAATGTCGGGCAAAGATAGGATTTTTTTTAAAAAAAAACGGCCATTCTGCTGATAAAGGGTATTTTATGCAGAAAGTCCGTTCATTGAGGATAAATAATTTATTACCACATCATTCTACCAGTTTCTCGAAATCCTCTGTCAGGTCCTTACCGCGGATAAAATCATGCAGGGTGAGACGGCGCAGGCCGTAAAAATAACTCCAGTATTGCCGCAGGGCACTGATATACCCCCTGCGCGCCACATCTTTCTCAGAGTCGGCCACATTGAGGTCCAGCACACTGATCTTCCCGATGAGAAAACGCTGCTTGGTCACCTTGTATCTTCGCTGCGCAATGGTATCCGCCTTGGCAGCGATCATCACCTGATCATCCTGCAGGTTAAACTGTGCCACATTCAGGATCACCTCCTGATCAAAATCGATCTTCGCCTGTTGTATATTGGTCTTTACTACCTCCTGGTTCGACTGGGCCAGTTTATACTTCCCCTTGTTTAGGCCCCAGTCGAGGATAGGCAGGGTAAAACCCAGTTGAATATGCTGCTGGTTGAGGAGGTCCTGATAAGCTTCGGGGAAGGTGGGAGCCTGCTGTGTATATCCGAACGAAGCGAAAAGGTTGGCATTGACACCCCGCTGGCGTTTGGCCTGTATCATATTGCTCTGGGCCTCCAGCAACTGCCGCTGGAAATTCAGGATATCGGGATTGTTCTTCTGGGCCAGTGCCAGCGCCTCGGATACATTGACGGTCAGCTTCGGTATCTCACTGGGTACATCCAGCATGATCTTAACATTGTCATTGTATCCCAGAAAAGAACGCAACTGATATTCCCTGATCTGCAGGTCAATACCCGCCTGGTTCAGAGCCGTACCGGCATTCAGCAGGCTCAGTTGCATCTGCAGGAGATCATCTTCGGCGATCGTCCCGATATTGTACCGGCCCTGCGCAATGCGATAGAGGGTGTCCGAGTTGTGGTAGTTTATTTTGGCGATCTCCATATTCATCTGCGCCAGTACAAGATTGAAAAAGAGATTGACCGCCCGCTCATTCACCCGTTCTATGGCATCCAGGAAAGATTTTTTGGCCTCTTCATACTTCAGCGGTTCGATCTTTTTTTCCCACTTCAGGGGATTGTAATTGAAAAGAGGCTGCCTGATCCCGATGCTGACCGGTGTTGTAATGTACTGCGAGTTCTTTCGTTCTCCGAACTCGTCAAAACGGGTCAGCTGAGTATTGACAAAGACCGTCCCCCCCGTAGGTCCTATATTCTGTGTCAGGGAGAGGCCCAGGGTCGAATTGTTGCGGTATTTCTCCACATAATATTCCTGCCCCGTATTGAAGTCATATTCCCGCTCGAAAGCCCTGCTAAAATCCGGTAAGGTGGCATTCATCGTCAATGCCGGCAGGTATTTCGCTTTGAAAGAACGGAATGACCAGTAATCGGCCCGGAACTGATGTTTCGCCATGATCGCCTGAGGTGACTGGTCGTGTGCCAGTTGCAACACCTGGTCTAGGGTCAGATGAATGGTGTCCTGTGCAGCCCCCGGCAGCGCCAGGAGCATTCCTGTAATAAAAAAGATCACCCGGGTAGTACGGAAAATTTCCTTCATCTCAGATCTGTTTTCAAGGTAAGAGATACTTATTCATAACGTAGTGACTCAATAGGATCCCTCTCCGAAGCTCTTTTGGCCGGTGAATAGCCGAAGATCACTCCTACCGATGCCGACACAATGAAGGCCACCAGCACAGCTCCCGGGCTGACGAAGGTCAGCACCCCCGCGATACGCTCTATCGCTTCGGCCAGGAAGATACCGAGAAAGATCCCCACCAGTCCTCCGGAGACACTGATCAGTACAGCCTCGGCCAGGAACTGGATCACAATATCCTTTTTCTTGGCACCAATGGCCATGCGTGTGCCGATCTCCTTGATCCGCTCCATCACGCTGGCAAACATGATATTCATAATACCTATTCCTCCAACGATGAGCGAGATACTGGCAATGGCCCCCAGGACAATATTAAAGATATCTTTCGTGCGCTGCTGCTGTTTCAGCAACAACTCGGGGACCGTGATCTCATAATCGTTCACGGTCAGATGCCGCCGGTTGAACATCCGGCTCAGGATATCCGTCGTCGTCTGCAGTTGCTCGCTCTCTTTCACCTGCACCACGATCCTGTCCAATTGATTATAGTTGGAAGAGGTATTGCCGTTCGCAGAAGAACTGCGCATGGCAAAGAAAAAAGGCCCGTGGATGACCGATACGTTCTGTGCCAGCTTGGAGTTCACCAGGGCCCTGTTCTGGAAACGCATCAGCATGGTCTTCACAGGGATGTAAATATTATCATTGTATACATTCACCCCCGTATTCTCAAAACGGGAAACGTTCACATCCGTTTTCTGCAACACACCGATCACTTTCAGCCACACATTCCCGAATTTGATGTATTGCCCCACAGGATCGGCATGGGTAAAAAATTTCGACCGGATATTGTATCCGATGATGCACACCGGCACGCCATGCTCCTCCTGGTATTTATTGAAAAAAGATCCTTCCAGAAGGGGAAGATTATATATGTTGAAATAATCTCCTGCCACTCCGACGATCTTGGCCGGAGAACGTTTGCCGGAGAGCATAACAAAAGAATTCAGGGATATTTCGGGGCTGACCAGATTTACCGAAGGGATGGACTTGCGTATCGCCTGGGCATCCAGAAGGGTGAGGCCGGGAGAGTACTTTTTCTTCTGTTTGTTCCCCTCATCACTGGTCTCGTCGCTGCTCCCGGCTTCGTCGGTCACCACCGGCGTGATGACGATATTGTTGACCCCTACCATTTTTATCTGTTCCAGGATCTCCTGTTTGGCTCCCTTCCCGATGGCCAGCATGCTGATCACAGCGGCCACACCGAAAATGATACCCAGGGCTGTCAGCACCGACCGCAGCCTGTTGGCGATCAGCGATTCGACAGCGATGACGATGTCATGATAATATCTTCCGCCCCACAACATCTACTGACCGCTTTTTTTGGTAACAACACGCTTGTTCCCGGCAGGTATTTTTCCCCTGCCCTTGAAGCCCGGAGGCATGCCTCTGCGCGCTTTGTGCCGGGTTGCTCTTTCTGCATCCATCCTTTTCTGGTGCTCCTCCTCCAGACGTTTCTGACGCTCCCGCTCCTTGATCACCGGGATCAGGTCCTCACCCGCCAAGGAATATTTATCCGGATTCTCAGGCCGGTTCAGCAACAGCTTCTCCCCTTCTTCGAGCCCCTGCTCTACGATCACCTCGTTTTCGTTCTCAGGCCCCAGGAGAACGACCTGTTTCTTGCCGGATTTTGTAAAGACATAAGGAATGCTGTCCTCAACAAAAACCGCCTCCAGCGGGATGAAAAGTACACTGTCATAGGAGGCTGTAATGATCTGGTTACTGGTGGTCATGGCCGGCCGCAGGATGGGATCACTCCCGTCCAGCTTGATATTCACCTCAAACACTTTGGCGTCGGTATTGGGGAGCTGCTCTCCCACATTGGCCACGTCCATCACTACACCCGTATATTTTTTCTCCGGAAAAGCATCCACCCCGACGCGTACTTTCTGGCCTTTTTTCACTTTGCTGATATCGATCTCGTTGACATAGGTCTTCGACAACATGGACGACATATCCGGCAGGGTGGCCACCACGAGGTCCCACGGACTGATCATCGACCCCACTTTTCTTTTCTGGCCCCCCCATTCTTTCTGGTAGATCACCATACCGGCCGCCGGAGCATGTATTTCAAACTGACTGATCACTTTCTCCATCTCCTCTACCTTGCGCTGTTGCTTTCGCAGCCTGAACTGCGCTTCCGACATATCCGCCTCTGCCTGCTGCACCTTAAGTACATAGTTCTTTTTAGCCTGTTCATAGGCCCTTTTGGCCTTGTCCAGGTTGATCTGTGCCTGCCGTATGGTGGCCGGAGGCTCATAGACCGATTGATCCAGGGTGATCTTTGCCTCCTCCATCGCATAGTTCAGGTTGATCAGCTGGTCCCGTAACCCACGCAATAACATCGTCGTATCCAGACGGGTCTTGGTATAGTTGGCCTGGTACTGTTCCAGCTCATCCAGCATGTCTTTCAAGCTGTTGTCTGCTGCCGAACGGTCCAGCATAGCCACATAATCCCCCGAATCCACTACCGTCCCTTCCGGGATCAGGTCCTGTATCTTGATCTGACTGAAACGGAGATTACGGCTTCGCAATGCCGCCGGTGCCATGATCTTGACCGAATGCTCCGCCTGCAACTCTCCGGTGACGGTCACCAGGATCTCAAATTTGCCACGCTGAACTTCCGTATAGATCTGCTTCATCTCAGCCTTCTTGTTACGATTACCATAGTACCATAACCCTCCTATGATAAGGATCACCCCGACAGCTATAAGACTGATCAGAAACCATTGTTTTTTCTTATTCTTTTTGCTCATTTTAACTGGTATTTTATTATGCCGGACAACAACAGAATGCCCCCAGAGGGAAAATATTCCACCTCACCGGTCCCTTCTTACTTAGATCTTTTTGACAATCCGGGATCCGTTTTTATTCCCCCTGCGGAGATCTTTCATTTAAAAAGTTGCAATACTTCTTCTCTCAGCTGTATCGATCGTTCTTTGTCAGAAGTTTCAATGTAGATCCTGAAAACAGGTTCGGTGTTCGATCTGCGAAAATGGATCCATCCATCGGGCATGTTAATGTACAATCCATCAATATTGTTAGTGGGATAACCTGCAAAATGCGCCCGGATCCTGTCGAACATCTGTTTTCCCGAAACATTTTCCGGTACAGATATTTTATCTTTTGTCATAAAAAATTCCGGATAGTTTTTCCGCAATTCGCAAAGGGTGACCTTTTGCTCTGCCAGAAAGGAGAGGAACAGGGCGGTGCCCACGAGGGCATCCCGGCCGTAGTGCAGCGGGGGATAGATCACGCCTCCGTTCCCTTCTCCACCGATGACTGCATTCACTTCTTTCATCTTATGTACCACGTTCACCTCCCCGACGGCTGCCAGATGTCTTTTCCCTCCATGCTTCTCTGTAACCACCGACAAAGCATCCGTGGAGGAGAGATTGGAGACGGTATCCCCAGGCTGATGCGCCAGAACATAATCGGCTACCGCCACCAGGGTCATCTCCTCGCCGAACATCTCCCCGTTCTCACAGACAAAAGCCAGTCGGTCAACGTCCGGATCCACCACGATACCCAGATCGGCCTGCTGTTCACGCACCGTCTCCGCAAGGGTTTGCAGATTGCGGGGCAGGGGTTCCGGATCATGGGCAAAGAATCCGGTAGGCTCACAGTTCAACTCAATGATGTCCTGCACGCCCAGAGCACGCAACAACTCAGGGATGGCAAACCCTCCCACAGAATTAACGCCATCGACCACCACACGGAACCCCGCAGCAGCGATCTCCTCTTTTCTTACGAGCGGCAATGACAGGATCTCCTCAATGTGCTCCCGGTGGTAATCGTTCCGGACGATCCTGATACCCATCTCTTCTACAGGGGAGAACATAAATTCTTCCGCATCCGCAAGGCGCATTACTTCGTCGCCCTCCCGGGCATCCAGGAACTCCCCTTCTTCATTTAAGAGCTTCAGGGCATTCCAGTGCGCAGGATTATGACTCGCCGTAATGATGATCCCCCCGTCGGCCTGCTCCCTGATCACGGCTACCTCTACCGTGGGTGTGGGGGCCATCCCCACTTCAAGAGTGTCTATTCCCATGGCATTAAGTGTATTACATACAATACCACACACCATCTCTCCCGAAACACGGGCATCCCTGCCGATAGCCACCTTTATTTTCTTCCCCGTATGCCTGCGGATCAGCCACATGCCGTAAGCAGCAGAAAATTTCACAAGGTCCAGCGGGGTCAGTCCTTCGCCAGGGCGCCCCCCGATCGTGCCCCTTATTCCTGATATAGAGCTGATAAGTGTCATGTTACTGATCTTTTCTGTGAACCTGCAAGGTAATGAATCGCTGAAATCCAAACAAACATCCCCGGGAAAAACCAAATAGACCCAAAATCAGCAATAGAAAATCGCAAGCGCTTTTCATTGCTGATCGATTAAGGATTTCATCGGTTTTGGTTATTCACCAAAACCGTGAACTCCTGGATCGGGGTTAACCCCAGCTAACACATTAGTTCAGCTATTTTTTAGCTTCCTAATGCGTAATCCGGGATAAAAAAAGGGCCACCAGGCCCTTTTCAAATGATCTTTCAGAACATCAGTCTACGAACGGTATCGCATCCAGCAGTTGCATCTTCACCCCTGTAGCGATGTACTCCTCCACCTGAATAAAACGTGTGGCCACGAGAGCCCCCATCTTCTTCTTCAGAATATTGTAATATTTCATATTCAGGGCAAGGTGCTTTTTCTGGTACTGAAATGCTTTCTTCATGATCGCATCAGCTTCTTCCGGCGTGATCGTTTCGTATTTCTCCGCATATTCCTTGAGATAACTGATCCTCATCTGCGTCAGCTTGGCGGATTCTTTTTCAAAATCATTGTAAATGGGCCAGAATACCTTGGCCTGCGTATCCGACAGATTCATCGCCTGTCCCACGAGGGATTTTTTTTCAAGCTTGAAATATGACAATACCAGCTCTTCTTCTGTCTGGGCATTCTGGCTAAAAGCCGGGAGTATGAGCATCATACCCAATAATAACATGATTCCTTTTTTCATAGTCAGTAGATTTACAATTATGATTAATATGAATTAAAAACTAAATACTAGCCCCCCGGTAAAATCTCCCTGTACAATGACAGAATAAGTTCCTCCGCTCACCCCGCATCCACCGGTGCCACACCAAAAACCTCCTCCGGCAAAACGCATGGGCATGAGCATCCGCGCCTGGGCCTGAAAAGCCATATGATCCGTAACATTCACACGAAGACCACCCCCGAGCGCAATAGAGAATATCCATTGCGTATAATAAACCGAATTCTTAGGAGTAAACACTGTGGCTCCCATGGTGAAAAGGCCGAAAGGAGCGATCCTGTCATTGTGGTAAACCTGACGTAAAACGCCAAGCTGGAGGTATTCCGTAGCCAGGTTAGTGAGATTTTCCTTCCCTGTCGGTTTTTTTTCTGTCAAACGGGAATCCATCCTGTTGTAAAAGAAAATGATGCGGGTATCCTCTCCTGTATTCAAACCCAACTGAAGGCCATAACTGGCACCATTCTCAACTTTGTATTCATAACGTTGTCCTCCCAGCATATATCCTGCATAAGGGGTGATCTCAAACTGTGCAAGAACCGGGACCATCCCCGATAACAACAGCACCGGCAAAAAAATGATCAATACTTTTCTCATAAGCTCCTGAGATTATAGGTTGGATCCGTAAAAAAAAAAAGGAGGTTTAATAACCTCCGGAAAAGATAAATCCTAAGCTGAGACTGATATTCCCCTGACTTCCGACATCACCGGCTTTCATCATATAATCATACCTCACGTTGCCCATGATCCCCACGCCGGATGCAAAATTATAGATAAACCCGGCTTCGGGCGTCAGTCCGAAATGCCAGTTCCTGTGCTCAACATAATAGATACCCATCTCGGTCCTTTTGCGTGTTTTATAAGGCCCTACACCAAATCCCAGATAGGGGCGGAACCCGGAATCACCGAATACATATTTCCCTCCAAAAGTCACAGGAAAAGCGTTGATAGAACGGTATTGCTTGCCACTGATGGCACGTGTTCCCTCTTCATATACATCAAACGGTATAGCATCGTAAAAGACATGCCATGACCACCGCAGCTCGACAGCCAGGTTGTCATTGATAAAATAGCCTCCCGAGAAAGTGAAACCCCGGAAACTGACAGGTGATACAAAATCCTTTGTATTCCCCAGCGGGAAAGAAACATCGTACCCCAGATTGGTATAAAAACCCTGACCGTAAGCGCTCACCCCGGTGATCAGGGCAAAAACGGAAATTATTAAGATCTTAAACTTTTTCATCTGTATAAATTTTATGTACTATTGTATTACTCCTGAATTATTTATGAAAAACCTTCGTCTGGGCAAATGCCTGGTTTATGCTACGCTCGATGCGGCTCTTCATATCCTGGGTAGAAGAACTCAACATACCGTTAAAAGCCGAACTCCAAACGACCGGGAACTGGATATTACCCTCGTCATCCTCTTGAGGATCATTGGGATCACCCATCGTAATAAATAAGGTACCCGTACTGAATGAATAATAATATCCTCCGTAATACGGCGGATAATACCATCCCCACCCGGGATAACCCCACCAGGGGTAATAGGGATAATAAGGATAGCTGGGTACCCAGCCTACACTGGTCGATGTCGTCACCGATGCCGTTACAAGCACATCCGGCGGCGTGCTGCTGGAGGTATCTGCCGGTTGATAACCAATTGCATTCAGATTGTTCCTGATCGTACTTAAAATAAGCTCATCGTACGTATGATCAACATCCTCCTGATCTTCGGTCAGGTAGGCCACCGTATCTATCAGGTAATAGGTCTGAACTGTATGCGTTGCAAAAAATGCCGAATCATAATCCGTAACTACAATATCCGTATCACTGTAATACTCGGCCCCGCCGGGATAACAGGATACCATGATCACAGCGATCAGTAAAAATATCCCGTAAAACAAAAATTTAACTTTTTTCATAATCCAATTCCTTTTGATTAATTAATACCAGTTTGGCTGGCAAAGGTAACTAAAATCAATCTAAATAAAAAATACAAACACCTCTCTTTCCAGACTCCTGTGCCCCGAAAGCTGTCACATCTGTATATATTTGTTGATATTCAACCATATAGAAAAGAACCTATCCTTTTCTTTTTTATTACCTTTGCAAACCCAATAATTTGTAGTAAGCAACAAAGAACATGCCAGAAAAAAAGAAAAAACGAAGCAAACGACCGGATAAAAAGACAGAGGAGATCCGTCTGAACCGATACATCGCCCTGAGCGGGATCTGTTCCCGGAGGCAGGCGGATGAATACATCCGGAGGGGATGGGTGACGGTCGACGGGAAAAAGGTCGTCGATCTGGGCACAAAAGTTCCTTTGACCGCTGAGGTCAGGTTGCGGGGAAAAAAGATCAACCCGGAGAAAAAAGTTTACATCCTGCTCAACAAACCGAAAGACTATATCACCACGGCCAAAGATCCGGAAGGCCGGAAAACCGTTCTCGACCTCATCAACCTGCCCGCCGGCACCCGTATCTTCCCGGTAGGCCGGCTCGACCGGAACACCACTGGCGTGCTGCTCCTCACCAACGACGGAGCCATGGCCGAGCGTCTGACCCATCCCCGCTATGCCCGGAAAAAGATCTACCAGGTAACCCTGGACAAGGACCTCACCCGGGCTGACATGGAAAAACTCGTTCAGGGGATCGATCTGGAAGAGGGCAGGGTGGCTGCCGACGCCGTTTCTTACGTGAACACGGAGGATAAAAGGGTGATCGGTTTGGAAATACACTCGGGACAGAACAGGGTGGTGCGCCGCCTCTTCGAAAAACTGGGATATAAGGTAAAGAACCTCGACCGGGTCTATTTTGCCGGCCTGACCAAAAAATCTCTCCCCCGCGGCCGCTGGCGTTATCTCACAGAGAAGGAGATCGTCATGCTGCATCGCCGCCTTTTCTGAACCCTATGCCCGAATTATTCCTATCTTTGCACATTCAGGAATCACAATACCATCATGCCCCATAAAGCAGGCTTTGTCAATATCATAGGGAATCCCAACACCGGGAAATCCACGCTCATGAACCGGATGGTGGGGCAGAAACTGGCCATCGTCACCTCCCGGGCCCAGACCACCCGCCACCGTCTCCTGGGGATCGTCAACGGTGAGGATTTCCAGATCGTTTATTCCGATACACCGGGACTGGTGATACCCCGCTACAAACTGCAAGAGTATATGGTGAAGACGGTCCAGACAGCCCTCGACGATGCCGATATCATCCTCTTCACCACCGACGTCACGGAAGAGCCCGGCGAAGAACATCCTGTTGTAAAAAAGATCCTCAACACCTCCGTGCCCGTCCTCACCATCCTGAACAAAACCGACCTCTCCACTCCCGAAGGCGTGGAAGAACTGGTCCGCAAATGGGAGGAACTGATGCCGGAGAGCCCCTGCATCCCGGTGAGCGCTTTGCTGGGCGCCAATCTCGACACCCTCTTTCGCAGGATCATGGATCTTCTCCCCGAAAGCCCTCCTTATTTCCCCAAGGACCAGATCACAGACAAACCGGAAAAGTTCTTCGTCGAGGAGATCATCCGCGAGAAGATCCTGCTCAATTACCGGCAGGAGATCCCTTATTCTGTGGAGGTGGTCGTTGAGTCTTTCAAGGAAGATGAGAAGTTGATCCGCATCGCCGCCCGCATCTTCGTCATGCGCGACAGCCAGAAAGGCATCCTGATAGGCCATCAGGGCAAGGCCCTGAAAAAAACAGGCACGGAAGCCCGCAAGGACATAGAGGCTTTTTTCGGAAAAAAGGTCTTCCTGGAGCTCTTCGTCAAGGTGAAAAAAGACTGGCGGGACAAAGACCGTATGCTTAAGAACCTCGGATATCATTAAAAACTGATCATGGGAAACATCGTTGCCATCGTAGGAAGGCCCAATGTTGGGAAATCCACGCTTTTCAACCGCCTCACCGAGAGCAGGCAGGCCATCGTGGATGAATATTCAGGGGTCACCCGCGACCGCATATACGGCCAATGCACCTGGAACGGCATCACCTTTTCGGTGGTGGACACCGGAGGCTATGTGACCCGGCCGGAGGATGTCTTTGAGGATGAGATACGCAAACAGGTCCACCTGGCCATTGAGGAGGCGGATGTGATCCTTTTCGTCACCGATGTGGAAGCAGGCATCACCGACCTGGACGAGGCAGTAGCCCGCATCCTCCGCAAGACAAACAAGAAGGTCCTGCTGGTGGTCAACAAGGTGGATAATAATGAGCGGCTTTACGATGCCAATGAATTCTTCAAACTGGGCCTGGGTGATATTTTCCCCATTTCCTCGATCAACGGCAGCGGCACCGGCGATCTGCTCGACCGCATTACGGAGAACCTGGAAAAACCTTCGGAAGAAGAGGAAGAGGAGATACCGACCTTTTCGGTCGTAGGCCGTCCCAACGCCGGCAAATCCACGCTGATCAACACCCTGCTGGGCGAAGAACGACAGATCGTAACCCCTGTGTCGGGCACTACCCGCGACATGGTACCCATACGTTTCAATAAGTTCGGATACGATTTCCGCCTTATTGACACTGCCGGTATCCGGAAAAAGACCAAAGTGTCGGAAGACCTGGAGTTCTATTCCGTCATGCGGGCCATACGGGCTATTGAAAGATCGGACGTAGCGTTCCTGCTGATCGATGCCACCCGCGGCATGGAAGCCCAGGATGTCAACATCTTCCGGCTCATACAAAAAAATAAAAAAGGAATCGTGCTGGTGGTGAACAAATGGGACCTGGTTGAGAAAGACCACCAGACCATGAAGGTTTATAAAGAAACCATACGGGAGAAGATCATGCCCTTCCAGGACCTGCCTATTGTGTTCGTATCTGCCAAAGAGCAACAACGGGTCCTGAAAATGCTGGACACCGGTCTGGAAGTATACCGTAACCGGCAGAAAAAGATACCCACCTCCCGGCTCAATGAGGTGATGCTGCAGGCCATCGAAGAGTTTCCGCCCCCCTCGGTAAAAGGGAAATATGTGAAGATCAAATATGTCACCCAGCTGCCCGTAAAGACGCCGGCCTTTGCTTTTTTCTGCAACCTGCCCCAATATGTCAAAGATCCTTACAGAAGGTATCTGGAGAACAGGCTGCGCGAAAATTTCAATTTCCATGGCGTCCCCATCGATATTTTCTTCAGGAAAAAATAATATTGTCGTATCTTGGTATGTTATTTGAGGCGATCATGATGATGAAAAAGCGGGTTTTCAAATACATCGTATTCGGGTTCATGGTGACGGTGCTGTTGTGGTCGTGCCGCAAGATCGAGCATTACCCGCCCGAGCCACAGATATCTTACTCCGGGTTCCTTCTGCGTGATTCGGTAGATTACCTGGGAAACAGCATCCTGACAGGCACCCTTTCTTTTCGCTTCATCGACGGCGACGGCGACCTGGGAATGCCCGACCTCGACTCTCTGGTAGTGGGGGATTCCACCACCTCCAACCTCTTCTTCACGCTCTACTATCTGAAAGACAATACACTCATCCCTGCCGATGAGAACGATGTAAAAACCCCCCTGAACTACCGCATCCCTTACATCAAAATGATCGGAAGAGACAAGACCATGAAAGGTGAGATCCGGGTGACTTTCTTCTATATCAACTTTCCCTATGACACCATTAAATATACATTTTTTGTCGTCGACAGGGCCGGGAACCACAGTAACACCGAAGAGACACCCTGGCTGGTGCTGCCAACGGATTAGGTTTTTGTCGGAAGACCGTGATGACAACATGATAAAGCGATAAAGCGATGATGCGATGATGCGAAACGTGAAAGACATGATCTTTGTCAAAGCGGCGGTCAATTATAAAATCTAAAAAATGATCACAGAAAACACCAAGATGGTGGACCTGGTGCACCGGAATTATTCCCTGGTCTCCGTCCTGCATCGTTTCGGAATTGCCCTCGGCTTCGGAGACAAGACCATACGGGAAGTATGCCGGGAGAAAGACCTGGATATACGATTCTTTCTGGAGATCATCAACTCCTTTCTGGACCATGATTATTTCCCGAGGGAACACCTCATCTCTTTCCCCTTGCAACTGATCGTGGACTATCTCACACAAACGCATCAGGATTATCTCGGAAAAAGGATCCCCGAAATAGAAGCGATCATCTCCGACAGCGAAAATCCATGTTATGAGAAAGAAGAACACAATTTCCTGCTGGTAAAATTCTTCAGGGAGTACAAAAATGAGCTGATCGTACACATCCGGCGGGAGGACGAGAAGGTCTTCCCCTACACCCTGCAGGTCGAACAGTACTATCTCACCGGCCGGGGCCCGGATCCGCTGACCGGATATTCCATCATGGATTACCTGCAGGAACATGACGACATAGAAGAAAAGCTCTTCGACCTGAAGAACATCATCATCAAGTACCTTCCTCCTCCCCGCAATCCCGACGCCTGTTATCATGTCATCGCCATGCTTTTCGACCTGGAGAAGGATATGCAGGACCACAGCCGAATCGAAGAGAAGGTGCTGGTCCCGAAAGTGGCCCTGATGGAGAAAAGCATCCGGGAACAAACGCACGGGAATAAATCTTTCGGGTCATGAGCCAGATAAGCTTCCTGATCCTCTCCGGCTCTTATATCTTCCGGACCGGTCTGCGATCTCTGCTCGAAGAGATGGAGATCACACAAAAAGTATATCTGGCAGAAGATATTGACAAAGCCCTGAAAATACAGGCAGACATCCTTTTCCTCGACACCCTGCAGGTCTCCCCTGCCAGCCTGCCGGCCGCATGGACAGAAGAATCTCACAAACCGGTGCTCGTCGGGCTGCTGCCTCATACGAACGGTGAGTTGTCAGAGCACAGGGAGATCTGGGATCACTTCCTGGACCTTTCCCTGACCAAAAGCGAACTGCTGGAGGAGATACGCAGAATCATCCGGGAAAGCGGCTATCAAGAACATCCTGCCCCGCGGGAAGAAAAACTCAGTGAACGGGAAAAAACCATCCTGCGCCTCGTGGCCCTCGGCCATACCAACAGGGACATTGCAGAAAAACTGTTCATCAGCACCCACACGGTGATCACCCACAGGAAGAACATCACCCGGAAGATCGGGATCAAAACCGTTTCCGGGCTTACAGTCTATGCTTTGCTGAACCATCTGGTAGAAATGGATGAGATCCAGGAGCAGACCGGCTGAAATCCTTACAACTGAAGACCCATAAAGAGAACATCATCCACCTGGAAGCTGTCTCCTTTCCACTCCAGAAAATAGTTTTTCACCCGCTCATACTGCTCGTCCATGGGCAAGGTGTGGATCTCCTCGAGCATCACTTTCACCCTTTCCACTTTCATTTTCTTCCCTTTCGGTCCGCCGAACTGGTCGGGATAACCGTCGGAAAAGAGATATATGGTGTCGCCGGAGCCCAGGTCATATTCCTGATCATCGAACACCTTGTCCCCTGTAAACTCACCTCCCACACCACTGCGGTTGCCCCGGATATAGAACAGTTCATGATCGATGAAAAGGATCACGGGCCGCATGGCCGAGGCAAATTTGATGTGCCGTGTGGAGGGATTGATCTCCAGCACCGTGATATCCATGCCGTCATTCGACTTGCCATGCCGGTCCTGATTGAGGGACATCACGATCTCGCGGTCCAGGAACATCAGCAACTGCGAGGGCGACTCATACCTCCCCTGGTTGGTGAGGTCTTTGATCAGCGTCGAGCCGATCATCGACATAAACGCCCCCGGCACACCATGTCCTGTCGAGTCGGCACACACCACCAGAAAACGATCCTCATCCACCGGACCCCACCAGTAAAAGTCACCGCTCACAATATCCCGCGGCAGGTAAAAAACAAATGAACCGGGGAATACATCATGGAGCTTCGCCAATGGAGGGAGGATATTCCGTTGTATCCTACGGGCATAGTTGATGCTGTCGGTGATCTCCTTGTTCTTCACCTCCAGTTCCTCTTTCTTTTCGATCACCTCTTTCGTGCGTTTCTCCAGCTCGGTTTTGAGATATTCCTCCAACCGGATGTGATTGCGCTCCCGCACCTTCAGGATGATCAGGAAAGTACTGATCAGGAGGAGGAATGCCAGTACGAAGAACCACCACGTCTTCCAGAAAGGTTTTTTGATGATGATCCGTATGGCCACCGGTTCTTTTGTGCTGTATCCCGAGCTGTTGTATGCCTTCAGCAGGAAAGTGTATTTCCCGTCCTCCAGGCGGGGGTAGTAAGCAAAGCCATTGGTGGTCAGATCCGACCAGCCTTCATCATAATTCTCCAGCTTGTATTGATAAGTGACCTCCTGAGGATCCCGGAAGCTGATACCCAGAAAATCGATCCTTACCCGGTAACGACCGTAAGGCAATACGATCTTGTCCGTAACCGGCAACTTCTTGTCAGAGAATACCAGGGATAGAATGTTGGTCTTCGGAGGGATGGAATCCGCTTTCTCATTGGCAGGATCAAAACATATGACCCCGCTGGTCGTTCCGAACCACACCCTGCCTTTCGTGTCCGTACAGACAGCATTGGTATTGCATTCGGCAGAGATACCATGTTTTTCCGAATAGGTCCGTACCTTCATTTTATCCGGGTAG
>JALVJE010000134.1 GCA_027028505.1 Bacteroidales bacterium | reverse complement strand
ACGGGAGGCACGGTGGTGGCTCTTGATGCCAACGGCCATGTCAAATGGAAGTATAATATTCACAGTATCATCAGCAACCCCGTGGCTGTGGGAGGCGATCCGCTGAGGGTATGGGTGCTCACCAATGCCGGTGGCGTATGGTGTCTCGACGCACGCAGCGGCAGGAAACTCTGGAGCTATTCCTTGCCGGGAGGGTTCCCGTGGGGTATGACAGCCCCGGTGGTTGCCGACCTGGACGGCGACGGGAAGACAGAGGTGATCGTGGCTGACCAGACAGGCCATCTGAGAGCCCTGCGCAGTGACGGCTCCCTGCTCTGGAGTACGGACCACCGTGAAGGATTCATCACCGCCCCGGCTGTGGCCGACCTCAACGGCGACGGCCGCAAGGAGATCCTCCTCGGCAGCCACGGAGAGCTGCTGGTCTGTTTCTCCGCCAAAGGAAAGATGCTGTGGCACAACCCCGGCAACAGCTCCGGAGGATCCCCCCTCGTGACCGACCTGCAGGGGGACGGCAGGCCGGAGATCCTGGCAGGAGATAAAAAAGGCTTCACGGTCACGGACAATGGCGGCACTCTCCTGTGGCATCAGGAGATGCCGGCGCCTGTGCATGATGCGGTAGCTGCAGGCGACCTCAACGGCGACGGCAGCCGGGAGATCGTCATTGTCGATCTGCGGGGAAACGTGACCTGTCTGACGGCCAAGGGGAAACTATTGTGGAAGGCCAAGGTGTCTGCACGCAGCCGCCGGCCGCCCCTCCTGACCGATATCGACGGCGACGGCAGGACCGAGGTGATCGTAGGAGGATATTCCCGCGCTCTCTCGATCTTCAATGACAAAGGGATCCTGAAAGAGGAGATACCCCTCAACGGCGGCATGAACAGCATGCCCCTGCTCATCGACTTCCACCACAACGGCCATCCACTCCTGATATGTGCCAACACCTCGGAAGTCATTGCTCTCGATATCCTGAAAGGGAAAAGCCCCATAGAAAATATCCCGCTGCAGCAATACCGTCTCAATGCGGCCCGTACCGGTGCTTATAACGCCGGCGAGGTGAAGCCTGCAACCGGCATTGCCAAGGTCAGCTACGGCTCCCTGCACACCGGCATCGACCGCTATACGGTTACGGTCAGGAACCCCCTGAAAAGACCCCTCTCCCTGGAGCTTTCCCTGCAAAAGGAGGGGGAGGCACCGGTCACACGCATCCTCCACTCCTCCGACACCCTGTTCTCTCTCTCCCTGCCCTATTCCATCCCCGGCGACATGCCGCTGACCCTACGGTTCAGCTACCGTCTGACAGAAAAAGGAAAACTGCTGGCCTCGCGGGAGCGGTCTTTTTACCTCACCCCTTTTGCCCGCGACCTGCTCGACCTGGAAGACCTGCTCACCCGTACCCGGGAAAACATTGTCCGCCTCACGGAGAAAAACGTGGTCTCGCAGCGTCTGCCCCACCTGGAGCAGGAAGCTGCCGATCTGCGGGAAAAGAGACAGTTCACGGGCGCTCTGTCGCCGCTGGACCTGGCGGCGCTCCGTACCCGCTTTGCCACAGCCCTGACAGAAGCAGCCCGTCTGGAGGCACTCACCCGTGCGGCTGCCGAGGCCGGCAACCGATTAGCAGCCTATGGCGCCAACCCCTGGGCTCCTTTCGGCGGTACAGAGGAACTCGTTGAGGGACGAACCCCTCCGCCGCAGCTCACCGTAGAGGCTTTCGGGGGCGAAAAAGAATCGGCCGCCTTCAATGTGGCCAACTACAGCGACCATACCGTGACCGTGCGTGTCGAACCGGACAACCTCCGCCGGGGTGACAGCGTCGTCTCTTTCCGCAGGGTCCTCGACTTCCATGAGGTCGTCGCCGTGCCCACCCACTCCCTCGACATGTCGGCAGATGCCCTGCCTGAGATCGGTCAGGGTCGGACGATCGTCATCGCACCATGGGAGGTGAGACAAGTGTGGATCAATGTGGATGCCTCACAGCTCACACCAGGTGAGTGGTCATGCCCCATCCGCCTGCGTACACTGGAGGTGGCGCCAGCTGGCGACAGCGTATCCCTCAACGTGAAGGTGTGGCCCGTATCCCTGACCCCTAAAGACCCCCTGCGCCTCTGCCAGTGGGGCTATGTGGAATCATCCATACTGAAAGATATGGTGGACGAGGCCTTGCGGGATCAGGTGGAACATGGCACCAACGTCTTCGTAGACGGCGGTTTTATGCCCCGCGCTACTTTCGATGAGAACGGTAATCTGACGGGAGAGATCGACTTCACAGCCCATGACGAGTATATACATCGTTACGCTCCTCACGGGATCATTCTCTTCGGCGGGTACCAGGGGGCCCTGAAAGGCCCGGCCAAGATGTTCTCCCCTCCCTGGACCAAAGCTTATAAGACCTGGATTAGGGCCTGGCGCGACCATCTGCTGGCCATGGGGCTCACCTATGATGATTTCGCTTTCTACCCCATCGACGAGCCGGGACTGCGCGACGGCCAGGTGGAAGAGGTGGTCAAGCTGGCCCGGCCCATCAAAGAGGTGGATCCCAGGCTGAAGATCTATGCCGACCCGGTAAGCAGGACCACGATGACCGGCCTGAAAAAAATGGCCCCTTACATCGATATATGGTGCCCCAACCGGAGCGGCTACCTGCTGCATGAGGGAGGCGACAAGCTGGACTTCATCAAGTCGACGGGCAAGACGGTCTGGACCTATGAGTGTCTGGGAGATGTCAAGCACCGGTCGCCGCTGGGATACTACCGCAGCCAGTCGTGGCTGGTCTGGTGGCACGGCCTCACGGGCATAGGCTTCTGGTCGTACTGCACCTCACAACATGATCCGTGGTACGTACCCAAGGGAGGACAGGATTACCTGCTCATCTACCAGGGCAATGGCGTGGTCACCAGCAAACGGTGGGAAGCCGTACGGGACGGGAAAGAGGATTACAACATGCTGGTACAGCTGCAGCAGCTGGTCAAAGATCCGCCGCCGGGAGCCGATCCGGCTGTGCTGGAACAGGCCCGGGCTTTTCTGAAAGAAAGAACAGCAGTCATCGCTTCCTACTGCGGCCTGGACAAGGACGGCACCCTCCCCGGCACGGGAGGTCTCCCGGAAGTACGTAAGGTGGAGGACCGCCGATGGAAAACATTGCAGGAGACAAGACGAGAGCTGGCTACCCTGCTGATGACACTCACAAACCCGTCCGGGGAGCACTGATCAGCAACATACCGGAACAGGAACCTTACCGGATCAGAAATCGGTATAATCCCATTTACCACGGTAGGCCCTGCCCACCATGAGGTTGGCAAAATCCTCTTCAAACCTCTCCTCCTCCGGGTCCCAGATAAGGGGCCGCTGCAGCTCGTAAGCGATGTTGATGATGTTGCATACCGTGGCGGTGCGGTGGCCTGTCTCCACATCCGACACCGGTTTGGAGCGGCTCTTGATGGAATCGATCCAGTTCCGGTAATGGTTATCGCTGAAATAAACATGCTTGGCGGATTCCGGGATCTTCATATCCGCCAGGCTCTCCGGCACGGTACGCAGGAACCGGCGGCTCACCTCTATCTTGCCTTCGGTACCGATGATCTGTACGGCATTTTTCTCACCCCAGTCCTTATGGTTGACGACCACTCCGTTGGCATATTTGTAGTAAAGACCCGTCGTGGCCGGATGGTCCGGGGGATAGAAAGCCACCGGTCCGGATTCATCCATGCTCATCGCCCA
>JALVJE010000133.1 GCA_027028505.1 Bacteroidales bacterium | reverse complement strand
TTGACCGGTTTCCCGGAGAGACCCTTCCCACCGACGCCCTGATCCTTACTACACCAGAGACACGTACCGGGAACATCGGCTATTCTGCGGCGATCCTCAATACGCCTCAGCAGTCCCTTGATCTGGAGCCTGTCCCGCCTGCCCTTAACACCCGCAAAGAACCTACTTACGTCTGGGGTATCGGCGGAGATTTCGGTCCTGTCTTCTCTTACCGGAACCTTACATACAAGAACGAATATACCCGTTTTCTGGACAGCCAGGAATCCGGGGCCCTCTCCTACGGAGGGAGTTTCTCGGTCTTTATCCGGCGGAAGAAGAGATTGTCGATACAGAGTGGCATCGGCTATTACCGTACGGGGCAGGTGTCGAATGATATGGTGGCTTTCCGGCAGATCAAGAGCGGCAACCTTGCCATCCTCGAGAGCAAGGGGAACAACTACCTTTACAACTCGGGCGGGGAGCCCGGGTACGACCATGTGCCCCTTTTTATTGCCAACCGGGAAGATCCTTCCGGCAACGACCAGACCGAATACATCCTTACTTTCCTGGGCGATGGCCTTTATGAGCCGGTGGATGCACAGCTGAAGCTGGATTATGAATTCGTGGAAGTACCCCTGTTGTTGCGTTACAGGATCATCGACAGGGCTTTCGGGGTCAATGTGACCGGCGGCCTGGGCTCCAGCCTGTTGTTCCACAGCTCGGCATCGGTGATCACTGCCGACGGCGAGAACACCTCTCTGGGCCAGATCGACGGCCTGCGCCGGACCAATTTCAACAGCACCCTCGGCCTGGGACTCTCCTACCGCATCACACAGGATTTTCTCTTCCGTGTGGAGCCTACCTTTAAGTATTACATCAATTCCGTCACCGATACACGCGGTACCGAATACCACCCGTTCCTTTTCGGCATCTACAGCGGACTGAGCCTGTTCTTCTAAGCTCCCCGTCCGACCGGACGGTCGTCCGGGCGGGGAAGCTCGAAGCTTGAAGCTAGAAGTGAAATACCCAGTACCCAGTTTACCCGCCGTAGTTGGTTCCTGAGTAGCCGCAGGCGTATCGAAGGATAACGAAGGCGGGCACCCAGCACCTTTGAAGAAGTTTGGAGTGTGGAGTGCCTGGAGTTTGGAGTGCCTAGAGTTAAAAGTAAAAAGTACCCTAAAGTTAAAAGTTATTTGGCTGCTGCGCAGCCGAAATTAACTCGCTAACGCTCGTGTAATTTGCTCCCGATGGTCGCGAAATTAGGTAGTCATTCGTAGTATATTTTTGCTTTTTGCCTTTCTTCGTCCTCCGTAGCCGGTTCCTGAGTAGCCACCAGGCGTACCGGAGGAGCGCGAAGGCGGGTACCCAGCACCTTTGAAGAAGTTTGGAGTGTGGAGTGCCTGGAGTTAACAGTGAGCTTCTTTTTTCTCTGCTTTGGATTTTGTAATTTTGCAGTTTTGTTTCCACCTGAAGAAGAGCAAAATTGGCAAAGCAGAAAGAGCGGAAGATACGGCAGGAGGGGGGAGGCGTGATCCGCGTGTACGGAGCGCGGGTGCACAACCTGAAGAACATCGATCTGGAGATCCCCCGCGACAAGCTGGTGGTGATCACCGGTCTCAGTGGCTCGGGGAAATCTTCTCTGGCTTTTGATACGCTTCATGCCGAAGGCCAGCGGCGTTACCTGGAGACCTTCTCTGCGTATGCCCGTCACTATCTGGGTCAGATGGAGCGGCCGGATGTGGACCGGATCACAGGGCTTTCGCCGGTGATCGCCATCGAGCAGAAAACGACCGGTCGCAATCCCCGTTCGACGGTGGGCACGATCACCGAGATCTATGACTTTCTGCGTCTTCTCTTTGCCCGTATCGGCACAGCTTATTCGTATGAGACCGGCGAGAAGATGGTGCGTTACACCGACGAGCAGGTGCTGGCCCTCATACGCAAAAGTTTCAAAGACCGCGAGATCATTTTGCTTTCCCCCCTGGTGAAAGGCAGGAAAGGCCATTACCGCGAGCTCTTCCTGCAGATGATGCGCAAAGGGTTCCTTCACATGCGCATCGACGGTGAGCTGACGGAGATGGTGCCGGGGATGAAGGTGGACCGTTACAAGACCCACAACATCGAGCTGGTGGTCGACCGGCTGACGATCCGGGATGTGGATGACAAGCGGTTATTGCGGTCGGTGGCCACAGCCATGAAGTACGGTGACGGGGTGATGATGGTATGGGATCCCGCGCAGGAGGAGGTGCGTTATTTCAGCCGCAAGCTGATGTGTCCCACGACAGGGATCTCTTACAATGAGCCGGCGCCCCATACTTTCTCTTTCAATTCACCGCAGGGGGCCTGTCCTGTCTGTAATGGCCTGGGCACGGTGCCCGAAGCCGATGTGGACAAGATCATTCCCGACCGGAGCAAAAGCATCCGGAAAGGGGCCATCGAACCTCTGGGGCCTTACCGCAGCTCTATGATCTTCTGGCAACTGGAGGCCATTGCCCAGAAATATGGCTTTTCGCTCGACACGCCTGTGAAAGATATTCCTCCGGAAGCCCTGGACGTCATCCTCTATGGTTCGGAGGAGTCGTTCCGTCTGATGAACACCAACCTGGGCATCTCCACCAATTATTTCCTCAGTTTCGACGGCATCATCAACCTTGTGCTGGGGATGAACGGTGACGGGGAAGAGCGGAAGAAAGGCCGCAGCAAGGTAAAGCATTTCATCCGCCGTGTCACCTGTCCCGAGTGCGGCGGGGCGCGGCTGAAGAAGGAATCGCTCTATTT
The DNA here is from genome assembly GCA_027028505.1 of Bacteroidales bacterium. GTDB lineage: Bacteria > Bacteroidota > Bacteroidia > Bacteroidales > VadinHA17 > DRPN01. Next base: position 26,737 of record JALVJE010000133.1, on the reverse strand, counting down.
CCGCATCCATGACAAGAACATTGCCGAGCTGGCGGAGATGGACATTGCCCGTTTGTACCGGTGGATAGAAGAGTTGCCGCCGCACCTCACCACCCGGGAGCGGAAGATCGCCGGGGAGGTGCTGAAGGAGATACGTACGCGTCTGGAGTTCCTGCTGGATGTAGGGATCGACTATCTCACGCTCAACAGGAGCGCCCGCAGTCTCTCGGGCGGGGAGAGCCAGCGCATACGTCTGGCCACACAGATCGGTACCCGGCTGGTCAATGTCCTGTATATCCTGGACGAGCCGAGCATCGGTCTGCATCAGCGGGACAATGAGCGGCTCATTAGGTCGCTGAAAAAGCTGCGGGATGCCGGCAACTCGGTGATCGTCGTGGAGCATGACAAGGAGATGATCCTCTCGGCCGACCATGTGGTAGACATGGGACCCTATGCGGGTCGTCATGGTGGTGAGGTGGTGGCGCAGGGCACACCGCAGCAGATCGCTGCCTCCTCCGGCCTGACGGGCATGTACCTGCGGGGCGAGCGTAAGATCGCCGTGCCGGAGAGACGCCGGAAGCCCACGGGCAAGGTGTTGCGCCTGCTGGGAGCCTCGGGTAACAACCTGAAAAATATAGATGTCTCTTTTCCGCTGGGGGTGATGATCTGTGTTACGGGGGTCTCGGGGTCCGGCAAGTCGTCGCTGGTGAACATGACCCTGCAGCCCCTGCTCAGCCGTCTCCTCTACCGGTCGCTGCGGGAGCCGTTGCCTTACCGGGCCGTGGAGGGGGCAGAGTACATCGACAAGGTGATCGAAGTGGACCAGTCGCCGCTGGGGCGTAATCCCCGCTCCAACCCGGCTACCTACACAGGGGTTTTCTCCGAGATCCGGAACCTTTTTGCCCAGACCCCCGAGGCCCGGGTGCGGGGATACCGCTCGGGACGTTTCTCTTTCAATGTGCGGGGAGGTCGATGCGAGGCCTGCCAGGGCGCGGGCGTGAAGACCATCGAAATGAACTTCCTCCCCGATGTCTATGTGCACTGTGATGTCTGCAACGGCAAACGGTATAACCGTGAGACCCTCCAGGTGAAATACAAGGGGAAGAACATCAGCGATGTGCTGAATATGACCATCAACGAAGCGGTAGAGTTCTTTGCCAATGTCCCGTCGATCTATACTAAGCTGAAGACCCTGCAGGAGGTAGGCCTGGGCTACGTCTTCCTGGGGCAGCCCTCCACAACTCTCTCCGGCGGGGAATCGCAGCGTGTCAGGCTGGCGGCCGAGCTGGCCAAACGCGATACGGGCCGTACCCTTTACATCCTGGATGAGCCTACCACCGGCCTTCATTTTGCCGATGTGCAGATGCTGCTGGATGTGCTGAACATCCTGGTGGACAAGGGGAACACCGTGATCATCATCGAGCATAACATGGATGTGATCAAAATGGCCGATCACATCATCGATCTGGGACCGGAAGGGGGCGTACATGGCGGGGAGGTGGTCGTTACGGGTACCCCGGAGGAGGTGGCCCGCAGCGGTAAAGGATACACAGCCCGGTATCTGCAGCGGGAGATAGATACCCCTTGAGCCTGTCAGGATATGCCGGCAGGAGGGTCTCTGACGGTGGAATACGTGTTGATAAATTTTGCCTGCCATCCGTGGGATATATGGGGCTTTTCTCCTTTCTTGTGCAGGAATATTTCAATATTTTTTTGTTATTTAGTGGATTAAAACAGTTCAGAGGAGTGCCTATGTCCAGCAGTGAAGAAAAGATCAAAAAAGCTTTTGCCCATAAATCGTGGCAGGAGATCAAAGTATCCGATTCCTGGCAGATCTTCAAGATCACGGCTGAGTTTGTGGAAGGGTTCGAGAAGCTCAGCCGCATAGGGCCCTGTGTCTCTATTTTCGGATCGGCCCGTACCTCGCCCGACAACAAGTATTTCAAGCTGGCGGAAGAGATCGCTTTTCAGCTGGTACAGAAAGGCTATGGGGTGATCACAGGCGGAGGCCCGGGGATCATGGAGGCGGCCAACATGGGAGCCCGCAAGGGCCATGGACGGTCTGTGGGGATCAATATTGCTCTGCCCTTTGAGCAGGAGGCCAATCTTTTCATCGACCCGGACAAACTGATCACTTTCGATCATTTCTTTGTCCGGAAGGTAATGTTCATGAAGTATGCCCAGGGGTTCATTGTCCTGCCGGGAGGTTTCGGCACATTCGATGAGCTCTTCGAGGCCATTACGCTCATCCAGACGGGCAAGATCGCCCGTTTTCCCATCATCCTGGTGGGACACGATTACTGGGACGGCCTGATGGACTGGATCAGGGAGGTGATGCTCGGCAGGGAACATAACATCAATGAGAAGGACCTGGACCTGATCAATGTGGTGGATGCAGCTGAGGAGGCTGTGGAAGAGATCGATCGTTTCTACTCGAAATATTTGTTAAAACCCAACTTTTAACCGGTCTTCCCGCTATGAAAGAAAAAAAGATCGTTTTATTGTTCCTGGTTCCGCTGGTATTCCTCTTCATGCCGGCCGGAGCCCAGCAGGTATCCATTGATGTATCGATGCCGGCACAGGGGGTCGCCGGTGAGCGGATCCCTGTGAAAGTGACCATCGACAAAGGTGACTATACCGATTTTGCCCGTTTCAGGCAGGTGCTTCCCAATGGTTTTGACGTGAAGCCCGTTGAGACATCCAATTCCGATTTCACCCTGAAGAACAGAGAACTCAACTTTATCTGGCTGAAGCTGCCCAAGGATAAAGTGATCACCCTGGCATATGACCTGATCCCGGACCGGCACCTGCGGGGTGTCTTCCAGATCGGAGGTCTTTTTTCTTTTATCAGTAACCAGGAACGGCAGGAGGTGAAGGTGCCGGAGAAGTCGATCGAGATCCTTCCTGCCACCAATGAAGGGAATGTCACTGTGCCTGGGACGGCGGAGACCACACCGGTATCCTCCGGTAAAAATGGCCTGAAAGCTCCTCCGGGGCCTTTTGCTTACCGGGGTAAGCCGGTGAAGAGTGATGACGGAAGCGGATGGATCATCCGGCTGATCGTAAACAGGGGCCCGCTGGAGCAGCTGGGCCGGCTGGAGGAGATCATCCCGGAAGGGTATCTCCCGGAAAATATCAATGGCAACGGAGCTATTTTTTCCTATAAAGAAGGGACCGTAAAGTATATCTGGATGTCTTTGCCTGAGGATTCGGTCTTTGAGGTGAGCTATAAACTGGTACCGAAAGAAAGTGTGTCGCAGGAGGGAATGCCTTCCCTTACCGGCTATTTCTCTTACATGAAAGATGATGAGTCGAAGCGGGTGGCGGTACGTGTCCTGCCTGCGGAGGTCCCGCCGGAGGCTGACGAGGCTACGCTCTATGCCCTGGCCGCTGCGGGCAGTGCCCGGGAGCAACAGGCAGCGCCTGCTGTTGCCGAAGCGACCCCTGCTGTGGCAGCAGCAAAGCAAGAGACGCCTCCGGCGACAGAAGAGAAAAAGCCGGCAGTGGCTCCTCCGGCAACTGTCTCGGAGAACAAACCGGGGCAGCCCACCGAGATCGTGCAGCACGCTCCCCAAACGAGTGTAGGGATCTACTTCCGGGTACAGATCCTCGCCACCTCCCGGCCGGTGGAGGCAGAGGCCTACTTCAGGGAGCACAATGTGCCCGGCAGGATCTACAAGGAGTATGTGAACGGTCTTTACAAGTATACCACAGGATCCTTTACCTCCTACCGGGAGGCCCGGGCTTTTGTGAGCCGTCTGAGCGAGACGACCGATATCCGGGAGGCGTTTGTGACGGCCTATGACGGCAACCGCAGGATCTCCGTCCGGGAAGCCCTGGACCGGACAGGTCAGAAATGGTTTAAGTAACTGCAGTGCCTATGAAAAGGAGGCCTTTATATCTCCTTTCATTATTGCTCCTGTTGATGGCGGTGACGGATGCCCTCCATGCCCAGAAAAGCGTATATGACAGCCTGCTGACCAAACGCATAAAAGTGGAAAACCCTGTCTATAAGCCGGTGATAGGCATAGGAGGCGGGGCTTTTGCTTTTCTCGGAGATGTAAAAGGTCCCTACTGGCAGATGTTCAACAACCCCGGCCTGCAGCTTACCGTTTCCACTTTCCTTGATAAGAACCATTTTTATACCATGGATTTTCATTTTTCCATGGGTACCCTCAGTGCCAGTCAGGGGACGGGAGAGGCACATCTGAATTTCAAGACCGACCTCACGCTTTTCGGCGTATCGGTGCGGTATGCCCTGTCTCACCTGTACCGGAAGCCTTCCTCCCTCTCGCCTTATGTGGGTATGGGCGTGGAATATTTCAGTTTTAACAGCAAAGGGGATCTGAAGGATGCCGAGGGGAGGCCTTACATCTATGCTTCGGACGGGACGATACGTGATCCTCATGGAAATATCACGGCGAGGGATTATGTCTACGAGAGCGATCTGCGCTCCCTGGATCTGTACGGACGGGGCAATTTCCCGGAATACGGCTTTGCCATCCCCCTGGAAATAGGGGTGGAAGCTTTCCTGACGCGTCGGGTTTCGGTACGCATGGGCACCTCGGTACATCTTACCACCACCGATATGATCGATAATATCGACCGCCACAGCGACGGTCTGGCCACCAACAGAAGGAACGATTATTTTACTTATACCTATCTGTCCCTCCATCTGGATCTTTTTTCCGATCCGGAGTACAAGAAGGAAAAGCAGATGTTTGCCGAGCTGCCGCCGGATGACGTCTATTCCGGGGATGAGGACCAGGACTGGGTGCTGGACCTGCATGACGAATGCCCCCATACGCCTGCCGGTGTGAAGGTGGACACGCTGGGGTGCCCGCTGGACAGCGATCATGACGGTGTGCCGGATTATCTGGATCAGGAGCCACACACACGGCGGGGCGCTGTTGTGGATGATGAAGGAAGACAGGTGCCGGATACCACCGGACTTTCGATCCTCTCCGGACAGGGAGCTCCGGCCGGCGATATAGGGTATTATCTCTCTGCGGATGCGCAGCATAAAAGAAAGACCGGAAACAACATACCGGCCCGTTTCAGGCAGGCCGATCTGAACCATGACGGGGAGATCTCCTTTGATGAGCTGCTGAAGATGATAGATGATTATTTTGATTACAAGACCCTGCTCTCGATGGAAGATATCTATGATCTGATCAATTACTATTTTTCACAATAGGGGGAGGGATAAATTTTCTGCCTGCCTTCGCGGGAAAAATCAACTTTGAATATTGAATATTAAAGACGCGCAGGATGCGCGTCTCTACGACAAGACGGTGCTTTGTCCCTGGCAATATTGCTCATTTCTCATTTCTCATAGCTCTTGGCTCATCGCTTAGTACTTCTTCCTCATCCTGTCGATGTCCCTTTTGGCGTCGCGTTGTTTGATATCCTCGCGGCGGTCGTACTCTTTTTTACCGCGTGCCAGGGCGATCTCCACTTTGGCCAGGCCCCGTTCATTGATGAAAAGACGGATGACCACGATGGTCAGGCCCCGCTCGTTGACCTTTTTCTCCAGGCGTTTCAGCTCGCTGCGCTTCAGCAGAAGTTTGCGCTCACGCACAGGATCGTGGTTGGTATAGGTGCCGTATTCATATTCGGCAATGTGCATGTTCTTCACATACAACTCATGATCACGGAAAAAGCAGTAAGCGTCCGTCAGGTTGGCTTTGCCCTGACGGATCGACTTGATCTCCGTACCTGTAAGCTGTATCCCGGCGATGAATTTCTCCAGGAACTCAAACAGGTAAGAAGCTTTTTTGTTCCGTATCTCTATTCTTTTGTTGATCATGACGCGCAAAAGTACGGATTTATCGTCAATTATAGAATATACTTGAACAGTGTAGTCTCCCGGGCATACAAGATATCGGAGGAAATCGTATATTTACTCTCTCTACAGGTTTTAATACGGACCGTTATGAGTTTTAAGAAGATCGTCTATATTGTTTTTATTGCTGCTGCCTTCATTGTTCTGGCCATTTTTATTGCGCAGAACAACCAGCCGGTGAGTATCCGTTTCATGAAGTGGCAGTATGACAGCCAGTCGGGGCTGATCGTTCTTTTCTCGTTTATTATCGGCATGTTCGTAGGCTTTCTGTTTTGGATCATCTCGATGATCTTTCGTAAACGGCCTGCGTCGAAAAAAGAGCTGCCCGACCAGCCGATAGATGAGCCTGCCAAAGAGGAGGTGTCCGGCGAGCGGGAAAATTTTTCCGGTATTTAGATCGGGGATTGGCCATGGACCAGCATGTTGATCTCCTGGTGATCACAGGCCCCACGGCCAGCGGCAAGACCCGTCTGGGAGCGCTGGTGGCAGCCCGTCTCGGCGGTGAGATCATCAGCGCCGACTCGCGGCAGGTGTACCGGGGGATGGATATCGGCACGGGCAAGGACCTGGACGACTATATCGTGGAGGGCCGTCAGGTGCCTTTTCATCTCATTGACATCCGGGATCCGGGATACAAATACAATGTGTACGAATACCAGCAGGATTTTCTGCAGGCGTTTGAAGATATCCGCTCGCGGGGCAGGCTGCCCCTGCTGGTGGGGGGGACAGGTCTCTATGTGGAGGCGGTACTGAAAGGATACCGCCTGATACGGGTGCCTGTAGATCCGGAATACCGGGCCACCCTTGAGGGGAAGACGATGGAAGAGCTGGCGGCGTTGCTGGCCTCCTATAAAAAGCTGCATAATGTGACGGACCTGGATACCCGCAAGCGGGTGATCCGTGCCCTGGAGATCGAGCATTACTATGCCATGCATCCGGAAGAAGGGGAGGATTACCCGGCGATCAGGGCCAGGGTCTTCGGGGTCTTTGTGGATCGTGACACCCGCCGTGCCAACATCTCCCGCCGCCTGCGGCAACGCCTCGGCGCCGGGATGATCGAAGAGGTGGAAAAGCTGCTGGAGCGGGGCGTGCCCCATGAGGCCCTGCAGTATTACGGGCTGGAGTACAAATATATCTCACTGTATCTGCTGGGGGAGATGGACTATGAGACGATGGTCAGACGCCTGGAGACGGCTATCCATCAATTTGCCAAGCGGCAGATGACCTGGTTCAGAGGCATGGAACGGCGGGGGATTGGGATTGACTGGATCGATGCCGCCCTGCCGCAGGAGGAGCAGGTGGAGCGGATCATCTCAGAGATGGCCCGTGGTTCATAGATTATAGTTATTCAACTCCTCCGGTTTCCAAAAGTGTGGAGTGTGGAGTTGTATTGCTGCTTAGCAGATGAAATTAGCCCCGACAAGTCGGGATGAAATTAAGTGGAAATTTACTCGCTAACGCTCGTGAAATTAGCTCCCGCTGGTCGCGAAATTAGCGCCTGCGGCGCGTCATTGATCGTCAACTCATCGCTTGCTCTTCATCCTCTTTTCACTTTCCTATTTTTTCCACTCTTCGACCTTCGACCTTCGACCTTCCTTTTGCCTTTTGCCTTTTTACTTGTTTACTCCTTCCCTTTCACCCATTTATCCAGCCAGGCGAAGAACTCCCGTTGCCAGAGGATGGCGTCCTGGGGTTGGGTGACAAAATGGGTCTCGTCGGGGAATACCAGCAGGCGGGCAGGGATGTTGCGCAGGCGGGCGGCCCCGAAGGCTTCCAGCGCCTGGGTGTAGGGGATGCGGAAGTCCCTTTCGCCGGTGATGATCAGGATGGGCGTATCCCAGTTCTGCACGGCCCGGTGGGGTGAGGTGGCATAAGAGCGCTGTGCCACTTTGTTGCTTTTGTCCCAGTAGGGACCGCCCAGGTCGTGGTTGACGAAGAAAGTCTCTTCAGTGGAGGTGTACATTGCTTCGAAGTCGAAGATGCCGCAATGGGCAATAAAGGCTTTGAAGCGTTTGTTGTGGTGTCCGGCGAGCCAGAAGACCGAGAAGCCGCCATAACTGGCGCCTACGGCGCCCAGCCTGTTCTCATCAATATAAGGCTCTTTTTTGAGGGCGTCTATGGCACTGAGATAATCTTTCATGTTCTGTCCTCCGTAATCGCCCGAGATCTCGGCGTTCCAGGCCTGTCCAAAGGTGGGCAGACCACGGCGGTTGGGAGCTACGACGATGTAATCGTGGGCGGCCATGATCTGGAAGTTCCAGCGGTAGCTCCAGAACTGACTCACAGCGCTCTGCGGCCCTCCCTGACAATAGAGCAGGGCGGGGTAGCTCTTCGTGGAATCGAAGCCGGGGGGATAGATGACCCACACCAGCTCCTCTTGGCCGTCGGTGGTCTTCACCCACCGTTTTTTCACATCCCCCATGCGGATCTTGTCGTAGATGTTCCGATTGATATGAGAGAGCTGGAGGTATTTACCGGTGTTGATGTCGGTGACAAAGATCTCCGGCGCCATCGACATGGTCATCATCTCTCCGATGATTCTGTCGCCGGCGAGGGCGATGGTGGTGAAGTTATGGTCGCCTGTGGTGAGCTGTGTGATCCTGCCGCTGGCCACATCCAGACGGTAATACTGGTAGGTGGCGTGATAGCCGCTGATGAAAAAGATCCTGCTGCCGTCAGGGCTCCAGACCATGCTGCCGGCGTTCTGGTCGAACTCGCGGGTCATGTCCGTGGCTTCCCCTGTGGCCAGGTCATAGATCATGAGGCGGTTCTTGTCCGACTCATACCCTGGTGTGGCCATGCTCTGGTAGGCGATCTTCGTGCCGTCGGGCGACCATACCGGATATTTGTCATATCCCGGGTTGCCGGCGGTGATGTCGGTGGTCTTTCCCGAGGTCAGGTCGTAGAGGTAGATATCGGAGTTGGTGCTCAGGGCATAGTCCCTTCCTTTGAGTTTCTTGCAGGTGTAGGCGACGGTTTTCCCGTCGGGGCTCCAGGTGATCTGGGCATCGTCAAACCAGGGCGAGAGAGGGGAGTCGTAGGGCTCTCCTTCCATGATATCCCTGGCATGGCTCACCTTGCCGTCTTTGTAATCTGCCACGAAGACATGGCTGTAGGCACCGTCTTCCCAGTGATCCCAGTGACGGTACATCAGATCACCGGCGATGTGCACGTTGGCCTTGGGGAGATCGGGGTAGAGGTCCCGGACGGTTTTGTCGATCTGCACGTCGTGGGTGTACCAGATCCTGTCGCCCGTGGGGGCATACTCAAAAGCATTGATACCGCCTTCCACCTCTGTGATGCGTACAGGATCGGTACCGTCGGCGTTACACTCCCACAGTTGCATCTCGCCGCTCTCGTCGGAGAGATAGCCTATGCGGCCGGTGCCGGGAACCCAGCGGGCATGCATCTGGTGACCGTCTGCGGTGGTGACCTGTACGGGATCACCTCCTTCTGCGGGCAGGGCCCACACATGCGTAGTACTCTTGTTGGTCTTTGCATCATAGCGGGTGATGCTGAAGAGGATGGTCTTGCCATCGGGTGAGACCTGCGGGTCGGCGATGCGACCGAATTTCCACATGATCTCCGCCGTCAACCGTCCGCCGGCACTCTCCTCCGGCGTGAGCCGGTTGGAAAAATCGGGTTTTTCTTCCGTCCTGGGTTGCTCAGGAGCTGTGGTACAGGCCGCCATAACGGCCAGCAGCAGGATGTAAAAAAAATGTTTCATGTTTCATGTTTCATGTTTCAGGTTCCATGTTCCATGTTCCAGGTTTCATGTTTCCAGGTTTTACTGAGAACTGAGAACTTTGAACTATGAACTATGAACTGAGAACTCTGAACTATTTTTCTTCTTCCTTATAAGCTGCAATGATCTTCTCCTTCAGTTCCTCGAGCAGTTCGGGGTTGTCGGCCAGCAGCCTGCGCACTGTTTCGCGGCCCTGTCCCAGGCGCGTATCGCCGTAGCTGAACCACGACCCGCTTTTCTGGATGATGCCTTTCTCCACGCCCAGATCGATCACCTCGCCGGTGAGGGAGATCCCTTCGCCGTACATGATGTCGAATTCGGCCTTACGGAACGGCGGGGCCAGTTTGTTCTTGACCACCTTGACCCGTGTACGGTTGCCGACGACCTCGTCACCCTCTTTGATCTGGCCGATGCGCCGTATGTCCAGTCGTACCGACGAGTAAAATTTCAGGGCGTTGCCGCCGGTGGTGGTCTCCGGGTTGCCGAACATCACGCCGATCTTTTCGCGCAGCTGGTTGATGAAGATGCAGGTGGTATTGGTTTTGCTGATGTTGGCAGTGAGTTTGCGGAGGGCCTGCGACATGAGACGCGCCTGCAGTCCCACGTTCGAGTCGCCCATCTCCCCTTCGATCTCGGCACGTGGCGTGAGAGCCGCCACCGAGTCGATGACGATGATGTCGATGGCGCCGGAGCGGATCAGATGATCGACGATCTCCAGGGCCTGCTCGCCGTTGTCAGGCTGGGAGATGAGCAGGTTCTCTATATCGATACCGAGGTTTTCGGCATAGAAACGGTCGAAGGCATGTTCCGCATCGATGAAGGCGGCGATGCCTCCCGCTTTCTGGGCATTGGCGATGGCATGCAGGGCCAGTGTGGTCTTTCCCGATGATTCGGGACCATAGATCTCGACGACCCTCCCCCGCGGGAAGCCCCCTACGCCCAGGGCCATGTCCAGGGAGATGGACCCCGAGGAGATGGAAGGCACATCTTCTATCACATGGTCCCCCAGCTTCATGATGGTGCCCTTACCGTACCCTTTCTCTATCTTGTCTATGGTCAGCTGCAATGCCTTCAGCTTTTCCTTGCTGATGTTGCTCTCTTTTTGTTCTTTACTCATATCAATTGTTTTTATTTATTTTCTCGTTCGTCATTCATCGTTCGTCGTTCGACATTCTCCATTCATATTTCCCCCATGATCTGTGCCGCGTGATCTTTGGTCTTTACTTTTGTAAAAACATGCGTGATGGTTCCCTCTTCGTCGATGACAAAGGTGGTGCGGTGGACGCCCATGTAGGTGCGGCCGTAATTCTTTTTCTCGCCCCACACGCCGTAATCGTTGAGGATCTTTTTCTCCGGATCGGCGATCAGCGGGAAAGGAAGCCCGTATTTTCCGGCAAAACGCTGGTGGGAGGCCACTGTGTCGGGACTGACCCCCACCACGGCAAATCCATGAGAGGCCAGCAGCTCATAATTTTCTTTGAGGTTGACCGCTTCGGCCGTACATCCGGGAGTGTTGTCCTTGGGATAAAAATAGAGGATAAACTTTTTCCCTTTATAATCAGATGATCTGACCGTATTGCCGTTCTGGTCAGGTCCTTCGAAGAGAGGGGCTTTATCGCCCGGCTTTAAATGTGTCATAGTGTAACAGGTCTTTTGAGAATTCAGGTAAAATTACGAAGTTTACACGAAATTTCAGGGAAAAAGGAAACGAACTTTTCAGAGTTTTTTAACACCCTGCTGATCGCTGATGTCTGAACCGTGAATTTTGTATAATGATGACAGGAATTCTTCATAAGCTCCGGTTTATATCTTTTCTGATCCTCTTTTCCTTTTTGTCCGGGATGCCGGATGTCTCCGGGCAGACCGGCGGAGTTTCCGCTTTGGAAAAAGAGGCTTTGGGCTATTTTCAGGAGAAAGCTTATGCCCGGGCCCTGGAGGATTACAATAAGTTGCTGGAGGCTTATCCCCGTGATCCGGGGTATAACTATTATGCCGGTGTCTGTATGACGGAGCTGGGCCAGGAGCCGGAGAAGGCCATTTACCGGCTGAAGATCGCTTCGTTGAACCAGGTGCCTGCGGATGTTTTCTTTTATTTGGGGAAAGCCTGCTATCAGGCCGGGAGATATGATGAAGCTATAGGATGGTATGAGCGTTTCAGCAAGCGGGCTTCTGCTGCGGAGAGAAAGAGTTACCATGTGGAGAAGTTCATCACAGATGCCCGGCTTGCACAGGAGGAGGTGGCCAAAGGTCTTAAGGCGCCTGTTCCCAAGAAACTCTCCCCGCAGGAGGAGGCTTCTGTCACAGCCCTGGCCTACCGTCACCGGGCCGACTCGCTGGAGCGGGTGATCGCTGCGGAGAAGAAAACGCTGGCGGCAACCGGCGATCCGGCTGAGCGGGACCATCTGCAGCGCAGGATCGCGGACCAGGAGAGACTGCTGGCCGGCTACCGGCAGCAGGCCGGTATCTGGGCCGTACGTGCCGGTGAAGGGGGGAAAGGGAGTGGCAACGATTATACGCTCTTCGGGCCGGGAAACCAGACTACCAAAGTGCTGGCCCCGCTTTATCCGGTGAGCGAGGAGGAGGCGGCTCCTTTCCTGGAGTTGGCGGGCGAGGATTTCTACAAAGAGCCGGGGATGCGGAAGATCATCTCACAGGAAGACGTTGCCACCCTGGAAGGATACAGGGAGATGAACCGCAAAGGCAATGAATATATGAAAGAGGCCTGGAAGCGGGAGCAGGAGGCTGCCCGCCAGCAGATGGTCGTCAACACGTCGTCCAACAGCAGGGAGCGCAACCGCGCGGAAAGTCGCATCAGGAGCCTGCAAAAAGAGAAAGAGGCCAAACGCCTGCAGGCAGTAAGTTATTTCCAGCAGGCCAATGACGGGGAGTATGCCCTGAACAAAAAATATATCGGATCGCTGTTGCGGTCGGAGAGTGTCCCCGCGATGCGTAAGAAACAGGGAGAGTCGTTCCGTAAAGAGGCGGAGCGGAACTACGGGAAAGCTTTGCAACTGCGGGAGCAGGCCGCCGGACAGCCTCAGGAACGCAGGTATGACAAGCTGATGGAGGCCAATGCGTACGAGCTGATGGCCCTCGATAACCAGCGCAAGGCCATTGCCACCCTGGCAGGGCTGATGCCCCCGACGCAAAAGGATATGGCCCATGTGACCGTCGCTGCCAAAAAACCGGGACCGGTGAAGGAGAAGAAGGAGAAAGCCCGGACGGAGGCGGTGAAAGACCGGACAGACCGGGTGACCGTGCCTCCGTCCACACCGGAAGAAAAGATCTACCGCAAGCCTGTGAAACCCGCACCCGCCGGTCATGCCGAGATGCTGGCCGCTTATCCTTACGGGCTGGTGATGAAACCGGAAACTCCTTATAAGAATGCGGAGGAGATCCCCTCCGGGGAAAAGATGGCTGAGGGGGTCAACTACCGGTTGCAGATAGGGGTGTTCAGCAAAACACCGGATATGTCGTGGTTCCGTGGGATGTATCCCCTTTTCCGCGAAACGGTACCCGGGAAGGGCCTCACGCGGTACTATGCGGGTCAGTTCCGCACCTACGGTGAGGCGGCGCAGGCCCTGCTCCATCTGCGGGAGATGGGATATCCGGATGCTATCGTAGTGGGCTATTACAATGGGAAACGGTCGTCCGTGAGCCGGATACGTGCCCTGGAAGACCCGCAGCCCTACACCAATATTCTCCCGCCACCGGCCGTACCTGCTGCCCGGCCGCAGACTGTAACAAAAGAGAAACCTGCAGCCCCGGTGAAGAGTCCGGAAGAAAAAACACCCCCTCCGCAGAAAGAGTTGTGGTATCGTGTGCAGGTAGGGGTCTTCCGCAAACCTTTGCCGGCAGAAAAACTCAATGCCCTGGAAGAGATGGCCGGCAGGGACCATGTGGTGATACGCACCAAAAATAATCAGGATCAGTATATCTATGCTATTGGAAATTTTGCTACATTTGAGGAGGCGAAGCAGTTCAGAAATAAACTGGCAGAACGTGGCGTGAGCGGTTGCTTTGTGACGGCTTACAAGAACGGTGCCCGTATCCTGATCGGGGAAGGCACCGGCAGGTAAAGTTTAGCTGAGCAATGGGAAAAGAGAAGATCAAAACGGTCACGGAAGGTACGGATACGAAAGGAGAGAAACATTCCCTTATCCTCCTGAACGATGACATACATACTTTTGAATACGTCATCCGGGCTTTGGTGGAGATTTGTGCCCATGACCCGGCCCAGGCAGAACAGTGTGCGCTGATCACCCATTACAAGGGAAAGTGTGAGGTGAGCACGGGAGAAATGGGGAAACTGAGGGTCAGGCGTGCCGGCCTGGCGGAGAGAGGGCTGAAAGCATTTATTAAATAAAGCAAACTACATCTGTGTCGATACCTGTTATTATATTTCTGATCCTGCTGAGCATCTTCCTTTTTGTTGTGGAGTTCCTGCTGATCCCCGGCATCACGGTCGCAGGGATCGGCGGCGCCATCCTGCTGGTGGCGGCGCTTTTCATGGGATATAAATACCATGGCGTCACTACGGGTAATATACTCCTGGGCGTCACTTTTGTATTGTTCATCCTGACCACCGTGGTCATCCTGAAAGGCAGGACATGGAAGCGTATCAGCCTGCATACGACCATCGACGGTAAAGTGAACACTGAGAGTTCAGAGGGGGACGGAGTGAAGGCCGGGGAGACAGGAAAGACGGTGAGCCGTCTCAACCCGATGGGTAAGGTGATGATCGGGGGAAAAGTATATGAGGCGAAGTCGCTCACAGGTTATCTGGATCCGCAGGAGGACATAGAGGTGGTGAAAGTGAAGGGCAGCCAGATCATTGTTAAACCTAAAACAAAACAGATATGAGTTCAACAGCATTTATCATTGTAGTGATCGTTGGAGCGCTTATCCTGCTCTGGGTCTTTTTGTATTTTATTCCCATAGGCCTGTGGTTCCAGGCGCAGGTGTCGGGGGTACGTATCTCCTTGCTGCAGTTGATCATCATGCGGTGGCGTAAGGTGCCTCCGGGGGTGATCGTCAGTGCTATGATCGAGGGCTGGAAAGCCGGGTTGGAGTTGTCGCGGGATGAGCTGGAGGCGCATTACCTGGCGGGAGGACATGTGCCCAAGGTGGTGCATGCCCTGGTGTCGGCCTCCAAGGCCAATATTGAGCTTACTTTCAAGATGGCTACGGCCATCGACCTGGCCGGACGGGATGTGTTCGAAGCGGTACAGATGTCCGTCAACCCCAAGGTGATCGATACGCCTCCCGTGACGGCGGTAGCCAAGGATGGCATACAGCTCATTGCCAAAGCCCGTGTGACGGTACGTGCCAACATCAAACAGCTCGTCGGAGGCGCCGGTGAAGAGACCGTGCTGGCCCGTGTGGGTGAAGGGATCGTCTCGTCGATAGGCTCGGCCGGTACCCATAAAGAGGTGCTGGAGAACCCGGACAATATCTCCAAGGTGGTGCTGCAGAAAGGCCTGGACGCCGGAACGGCTTTCGAGATCCTTTCCATCGATATTGCAGATATAGATATCGGGAAGAACATCGGTGCGGTGTTGCAGATGGACCAGGCCAATGCCGACAAGAACATTGCCCAGGCCAAAGCCGAAGAACGGCGGGCTATGGCTGTGGCCCTCGAGCAGGAGATGAAGGCCAAGGCCCAGGAAGCACGCGCCAAGGTGATCGAGGCCGAGGTGCAGATACCCCTGGCCATGGCCGAGGCTTTCCGCAGCGGCAACCTGGGGATCATGGACTATTACCGCATCAAGAATATCGAGGCAGATACCTCCATGCGGGATTCCATAGCGGGAGGTGCCGGCAAAAAGAAAGATGACGGGAAAATAAAATGATCCGGATCACCTTTTCATGGGAAGATAGTTCATCCTGATCCTTTCGGAGATGTTGCTTTTTTTCATAATATTGTATGGAAGAAGATCATTAATGAAAACAGGTTTATGAAATACCTTTTAAAGGTTTTGGTTATCTTGTTCCTGGTGGTTTCTGCGACCGGATGTGGCGGTTCGTCGAAATCCAGAGGGTTCTATAAGAAAAAAGCCACTATGATCAATACCACCCAGTTGGGAAAGAACAAGTATTTCTTCTCAAAGAAATACCAGCGGAAGCTCTCCAGGAAAAAGAGAGGAAAAAGAAGATAAGAAAAGCCGGCAATTGCCGGCTTTTTCTATTTTACGATCAGGCTTTCTGCCTCCTGCAGCAGTTTTTTCCGGCGGGGGGTGCTTATCTCCAGCTCCTCCAGGATCTCCTGTCTCTTTAACAGGTCTTTTACCAGTACGATCTCCCTGTCGAGGAGGGCTTTCTTCTCACGGCGTGTCAGGTTATGCAGGGAGGTTACGGGATGCAGGCCTGCCAGGTCGATTCGTTCGCGGAGGCTGCCACTGCCGGGATAATCCCAGCTCACCAGATACAGACCGCTGCATTTCCCGAAGTCTATAGCATCTTCCGTGAAACGGGTGTTGGTGACCAGCCAGAAATGAAAGTTCAGATCACGGTCCGGGTAAAGGCCGGAGAGATTGTGGCGGATATCTTCAGCTCGCGAATGTATGTACATCGGCACCTTTACGTCGCTTTTGGTACCCTGCTCGGCATGGAACTTGCATTCCACCATGATCAGTTCGTTGTCTTTTTCAGCTACTACATCCACTTCATGGGTGACACAGCGCCCTTCAATGATCTGACCGGTCACGGTCTCATATCCCTGATAAGCCAGCAGAGCTGCGACATACTTCTCAAAAGGATAACCGGTAGGCCCCAGTTCCTGAATAGCCTGTTTAAGACGGTAACGCGCCGATGCTCCTGTGGATCTTTTGCGCAAAAGGTCATGGGCCCTCCTGTAGATCTTTTGGGTGGGGATGCCGTCATACAACATTCCGTTTATTTCCTCCAGGATGATGGTGATATCTTCTTCCCCTGCACCGGCCCGCAGCAATGAGCGCTTCAGCCTTTCGGGGTCAAAAGGGACCTGATCTCCTGAATGTTTGGTGACAGTGATGACGGACGGGCGGGAAGACGAATCCATAGAAAAAATGGTTTTGTGGATTAAAATTATCAACCACGGAAGAAATATAATTTATTTTTTCCAAAACATATTAAATAACATATAAGATGCGAAAACTGTGAGGATGAATTTAACCTACTTTTGTAACCTGTGTTCAAAATATTAAAGAAGGTAAAATGAAAAAAGATTTTTCGTGCTTTGCTTGTGTATCTTCCAGGATGATGGTGGCAAAATACCCTGCAGCAGATAATCACGGGATCCTGATCCTTGAATCGAGTCCGGACCCTTCCTATTATTCCCGTGCCGGTTTCCCGGAGAACCTGAAGAGTGTAAAAGACCATCATCTTTATCTGGTGGTAAAGAAACCTTCCCCATGTTTTCAGGACCGGGTGATGCGCCGCAGCCACCGGCTGAAAGAAGAACTGGGGATGAACTTTCATGTGGCTCCCGGGCAAATCACCTACCGGAACAAAACTTACTCCACAATACGTATCCGTACCAGTGAGACAGATCTGATCCCCAGATTCATTGAGGCGTTCAGAAAGATCGGCATACGCTTCCTGGCAACCAGGAATGTGGCCCCTTATGAAGCCTTCATCCAGATCAAGAGGTATACCGATTTTGTGCTGATGGAGCCGGGGGTGTTCCGGGATAAGGAAAATCCCAATAGATACTTTGTTCAGATACCGAAAGATATAGATTTCGGGGTGTTTGAGGAACTGATCGGGGAAGTGAAGAACAATTGTGATTTCCACATGTTCGATGCATCACTGATCTACCTGAATTGTGGTTCCCGTTTTCTGGATATGGTGTCGGTCTTTTCACACCATTGTGATGAGAGCCGATTATCCGAGCTGAAAAGATCACTGGAAGAAAATATTGTGAAAATGGATCTGTGATCCTGCCGGCAGAAAAAAAGATCCCTCTGCAGAGGGATCTTTTTTTCCGGCATCCAGATGCCTTCACTTTTTCTTGGGTGCTTCTTTCTTTGCTTCCACTTTTTTCAGTTCCATACCGCATTTCGGACATTTCCCCGGCTTGTCATAGGTCTTGTCTCCTTCACAATGCATAGGACACTGGTAGGCGGAGGCAATGGCGTCGCCGCTCTTTTTCTCACACTCTTTTTTGGCTTCCGCCTTTTTCTCTTTTTTCTCACAGGTCTTCTCGCTCTTCGCTTCTTTTTGCTTTTTATGCATGGAGGTGACCTCTGTTTTTTCTTTTTTCTTTACCGGTTCCTGTGCTGCCGCCTGCAGTGACCAGCCGGCGAGCAGAAAAAGAACGGTTCCAAGGATCATTACACTTTTTTTCATGATAGATGATTTTAATGATAAAAAAAACTAATTACAACCGATTAGACGACAAGATTACTTTTTCCTGACATGAAAACTTTATAAAATTTTCCGAAGGATGTATATAATTTTCACAAAAGGGCCGGGAGCTGATCATTAAGGTCGTGTTCCTGAAATGCCGGCGGGCCGTGTTTGAATTATCCCCGGAGTTGCTTATTTTTACGATATGAAGGATGAGATCGACAAGGCGCTGGAGAACAGGGATATCCGGCCCACGGCCATGCGCCGGCTGGTGTATCAGGTGCTGAGCCGGGAGCGGAAGGCCATGAGCCTTGTGGAGATAGAGCAGCAGTTTGAGAACGTTGATCGCTCGACGGTGTTCAGGACCCTGAAAACATTCCAGGACCATCTGCTGATCCACAGTGTGGACGATGGCTCCGGAGCAGTGAAATATGCCCTGTGCGATGAGGATTGCACCTGTACGGTGGAGGACCAGCATTATCATTTCTATTGCGTAAAATGCGGGCAGACCTATTGCCTGAAGGATATGCCCATACCGCCGCTGCGGCTGCCCGAGGGCTTTCAGCCGGAGAATGTCAATTTCGTCATCAAAGGGATCTGTCCCAACTGTCAGTAAGATAAAGTCAAAGGGATCCTTGAAGACCCGCCCCCCCAGGGGGGCGTGGAGGCCGGGTAGTGTGTCATTCATAGTTTGAATCGACGCTGGTGCCGGGTGCCTGCTATTGTCCCTTTACCCCACTTTGCAACCGGATTGCATATGTTCCTGTATATATTTGCTCTCACCATTAGCAGAATATCCGAAAATGCAGAAGAGAACAATATATACAGGATCGTATCTGTTATGGCTCACCGGCCTGCTGTTCTTCCTGCATGGGGTGATCCCGCATCATCACTATGAAAAGGTTTTTGAGACGCCCCCGGCGGCCAATGCCGGGTCGCAGTTGCCCGGGCACAAACCGGTAAACTGCCGGTTCTTCAATGAGCTGTTCGCAGGGACCGAATACGGTTCCGCCGCTGTAAATACGATCATTAGAAATTTCCCGGCGCCCGGACCGGCAGATATTCTAGGGTCTCCGGCCATAAAAGATCCCGGCCGTCCCTTGCTCAGATATGAAGTCGTTCTCCCTTCCGGAAGAGATCTTCCGTTGGCAGGCATGCCCGTGAGAGGATCCCCCTCCTTGGTATAATAAGCCCTTTTGATGCGCCAGCCCTCCTGTAATTGCGGGAGATGATCCTGGTGCGCAGAAGGCTTTTTATCAGATCTGTCCGTTTCCCGGACCACAGAATACTTATATCATCATCTCAATTTTAAACCCATGATCAATAATATTATAGCTTTTTCGATCAGGAACAAGTTCATTGTAGCTTTGCTGATCCTGGCCCTCATCGGAGTGGGCATCCGGTCGATGCTGACTATCAACCTGGGGTCGGTGCCGGACATTACCAACAATCAGGTGCAGGTGATCACCGTCTCGCCCAACCTGGCCACGGCCGATATCGAACAATTCGTGACGTACCCTGTGGAGCTGGAGATGTCGAACCTTCCCGGGATCACCGAGATACGCTCGGTGTCACGTTTCGGCCTGTCGGTGGTGACGATCGTGTTCAGGGACGGGATGGGCACCTATCTGCCGCGGCAGGTGGTGCAGGAAAAACTCAACACCGTCAGGGAGGAGATCCCGGCCCAGTTCGGCGAGCCTTTTATGGGGCCTATCACCACGGGTCTGGGAGAGATCCTGCAGTATACCATAAAGACCAAACCGGGGTATGATACGGTCTATTCACCCATGGAACTGCGTACAATCCAGGACTGGATCGTCAAACGGCAACTGGCCCTGATCCCCGGTGTGGTAGAGGTCAACTCTTTCGGGGGGAGCATCAAACAGTATGAGATCGCCCTGAACCCCGAAAAGCTGAATGCCATGCAGGTCTCTATCGGGGAGGTCTTCGAGGCACTGGAGAAGAACAATGTGAACACCGGCGGAGCCTATATCGAAAAAGACCACATGGCCAGTTTTATCCGTGGAGAAGGGCTGGCACGTTCCCTGGAAGATATACGCAACATCGTCGTCCGTACGGAGAACGGTGTGCCGGTGCTTATCAAAGATGTGGCGGAAGATGTCCACTACGGTCACAACGTGCGGTACGGCGCCATCACCCGCGACGGCCACGAGGCTGTGGGGGGAATGGTGCTGATGCTGAAAGGAGCCAATCCCAATGAGGTCATACAGAACGTGAAGGCGAGGCTGGAAAGCATCCAGCATTCGCTGCCGGAAGGGCTGGAGATCGATCCTTTTCTCGACCGCAGCGAGCTGATACACCGCACCACCTCGACGGTCATGAAGAACCTCACGGAAGGCTCCCTGATCGTGATCTTTGTGCTGGTGCTGCTGCTGGGAAGCCTGCGGGGAGGACTGATCACAGCCTCTGTCATCCCCTTGTCCCTGCTGTTCGCTTTCGTGCTCATGAAGATCTTCGGTATCTGGGCCAACCTGATGAGCCTGGGAGCCATAGACTTCGGCATCATCGTCGATGGCGCCGTGATCATCGTCGAGGGGACGGTCCACGAGCTGGAGAAACGTATCCGGGCCGGAAAGAACCGCTTCAGCAATATCGAGATGGATGAGGTGGCCTACAAGGCTTCCAGCACAATGATGAACTCTGCCTTCTTCGGTCAGCTCATCATCCTGATCGTGTTTACGCCCATCCTGTTCCTCACGGGTGTGGAAGGCAAGATGTTCCAGCCCATGGCATATACCTTCGGTTTTGCTGTCCTGGGAGCGATCTTCCTCAGCCTTACCTATGTGCCCATGGTCTCTGCGCTGGTGATGAAACCCATTGTCAATAAGAAAAACCTCTGGGCCCGGATGGAAACAGGCCTGGAGAGATTCAGCAGCGCTCTCATAAAAGGAATACAAAAAGCATATGATCCGTTTCTGAGAGTGTCGCTCCGCCACAAGGTCTCTGTGCTGACGGTGGCCCTGCTGTTGTTTGGCAGTGCGCTGCTTATTTTCTCCCGTATGGGCGGGGAGTTTATCCCCAGCCTCGACGAGGGGGATATTGCCATGCAGACCTTCCTGCGGCCGGGGAGTTCCCTCTCCGAGACCATCAAAAGGGAAGAAGAGGTCGAAAAGCTCATTTTGTCGAAATTCCCGGAGGTGAAGACCGTTGTGGCCCGTATCGGTGTGGCGGATATTCCCACCGATCCGATGGGCTTCGACTATACCGACAGCTTCATTATCCTCGAGAAAGACAGGAGCAAGTGGGTGTCGGCAAAAACCAAGAACGAACTCATCGAAAAGATCAAAGAGGCTGTTTCCGAACTGCCGGGGCTCAATTTCTCTTTCAGCCAGCCGGTTGAGCTGCGTTTCAACGAGCTGCTCACCGGCGTGCGGGAAGATGTGGCCGTGAAGATCTACGGGGAAGACCTCGATATCCTGGCCCAAAAAGGAGCGGAGGCGGCTGCCATCATCCGCAACATCCGTGGGGCTGAGGATGTGACCATGGAACGTACCGCCGGACTGCCGCAGATAACGGTGCGGTATGACCGCAGGAAAGTGGCCCGTTACGGCCTGACCATCGAGAAGCTGAACAGTTATGTCTCGGCTGCCTTTGCCGGCAGCAAAGCCGGCGTGATCTTCGAAGGGGAGAAACGCTTCGATCTGGTCATTCGTTTTGATGAGAAACACCGCCGCAGCATCGAGGACCTGCGCAACCTGTATATCGACCTGCCCAACGGTAACCAGGTGCCCATCAAGGAGGTGGCTGAGATCAGCTACCGGCCGGGACCCATGCAGATCTCGCGGGATAACACGTTCAGGAGGATCTATGTGGGGGTCAACGTGCGGGACCGGGATGTGGAATCGCTCGTAGAGGAGATCAGAGAAAAACTGGAGGCTCAGCTCGACCTGCCGCCGGGGTATTATATCACCTACGGCGGGGCTTTTGAGAACCTGCAGCGCGCCAAGGAACGCCTGGGCGTGGTGGTGCCCATCGCCCTGGCACTTATTTTTATCCTGTTGTACTTTGCGCTGAAGTCCTTTGCCCAGACCCTGATGATCTATATGGCCGTGCCGCTGGCAGCCATCGGCGGGGTGTACACCCTCTGGTTGCGGGATATGCCTTTCAGTATCTCGGCGGGTGTCGGTTTTATCGTACTTTTCGGGGTGGCCGTGCTCAACGGGCTGGTACTGATCAGTCGTTTTAATTCCCTCAAGGAAGAGGGGGTGACAGATATCGGGGAGCGTATCTTCCAGGCCACCCATGAACGGTTGCGTCCTATCCTGCTGACGGCCCTGGCGGCCATGTTCGGTTTCCTGCCCATGGCCATCTCGCAGTCGGCCGGCGCCGAGGTGCAGCGGCCCCTGGCCACGGTGGTCATCGGAGGCCTGTTCAGTGCCACCCTCCTGACACTGGTGGTGGTACCCATCCTGTATGCCCTGGTGGAGGCCCGTACGGAAAGAAGAAAAGGACGGAAAAAGAAAGGGATGCCGCCGGTGGCGATGCTGCTCACGGGGCTCCTGCTGGGTTTCCTGGCATTCACGGGCAGAGCCACAGCCCAGCAAACGGATACCCTGCCGCGGATCACGCTGGAGGAGGCGGTGAAGAAAGCAGTGGACCGCTACCCGGCCCTGAAAGCCGCACGTCTGGGAGTGGACAACCAGCAGTCGCTGAAGATGACGGCCTGGGACATTGGGGCTACACAGCTGTCCACAGGCGCCGAGGAGGTGGGGAACAATACCCCCGACGGTATCTACAACCGCTTTACCATCACCCAGTCCTTTGATGTGGTCGGCATCCATGCACGCAACAAAGAGGCTGCGGTGAAGATAGATATGGCGGAGACCGTGCTGGATCTTACGGCCCTGGAGATCAGGAAGGAGGTGAGCATAGCGTGGGGGAATGTGCTGAGCGCACAGCAGCAGTATGCTTTGTATGAACAGCTGGATTCCGTTTTCCGGGACCTGGAGCGGGCAGCCCGCCTGCGGCTGGAGGCCCAGGCGGCCTCGCGGCTGGAATACCTATCGGTGACCACACAGGCACGGCAGATCACCATACAGAAAGAAAAGGCCCGTCGCGACCTGCTGATCGCCCTGCGCAACCTGAACCGCTGGTTCGTGAGCGATACGCTCTTCACGGTCGACACCTCGGAAAGGGCTTTCTCCGTCGAACCTCCCTTCCTGATGCCTGATTCGATCGCTGCTCATCCCCTGCTGCAGCTCTCAGGCCAGGAGATCAGGCTGGCCGAAGCACAGGTGAGGAGGGAGAAAACGAACTATGCCCCTGCTTTCTTCGTGCAGTTCGGAACACAAAAGATAGGGGCTCAGAAGGGCTTCTACCAGTATGAGGTAGGCCTCAGTATACCGCTGGTGTTCGCCGCCCAGATGGGCCGTACACGATCTGCAAAGATCAGACAACAGATCGCTGTGGAGAACTACCAAAGGAAAAGTATAGAGGTTACAACGCAATACCGGAACCTCCTGGATGAATACCGGAAATGGCAGATGACCTGGCATTATTACCGGGATGAGGCCCTGCCCGCTGCCCTGGAGCAGAAGAAGGGAGCCCTCATGGCTTACCGGCAGGGAGCCATTGATTATGTAAGCTTCCTGCAGAACATCCGGGATGCCGTGCAGATAGAGTTCGAGATGCAAAAAGCCTTTGCCGGCTATCTGGATGCACGCTTCCGCCTGGAATATTTCCTGAGACAGGCGGATGTGCCGGAAACAGGAAGGACAATAGCTGCCAAAAAATAAACAACAGAATATAAATCACTGTAAAAAATAATAAGATGAAAACAAAGAGATCCATGATCATGAAAAATTTCTTCCTCGCCGCGCTGATCCTGTCGGTAATGGCTTCCTGCCGGCCTCAGACAGAGACGGAGGCCTCCGCGGAAAATGAAGAGAATGAGCGTGCCGGTGAAATGACTCCTGTATCCCTGACCGACCGGCAGGTAAGATCCCTGTCGATCCAAGTGGATACCCTGACCAGGTATGCTTTCAAAAATGTTGTGGTGGTCAACGGATACCTGAACGTTCCGCCGCAGAACAAAGCATCGGTGACGGCGGTGATCGGTGCCAATGTGAGGACGATCCGGGTATTTGAAGGAGACAGGGTGAGAAAGGGAGATCTGCTGGCCCAGCTGACACACCCTGATCTGCTGGATGTACAGAGTGATTATGTAAATGCTTTCAGCCGCCTGGCTTTTCTGAAGAAAGAGTATGAGCGGCAGCAGAAGCTCTATGCAGAGAAGGTGTCCTCCGGGAAGGAATACCAGCAGGCACAGGCCGATTATTTCATGTTGCAGGGTACCGTTCTTAACCTGGAAGCCCGCCTGCGGCTGTTGCACCTCGACCCTGCAGAGATCCGGCAGGGGAAGATCTATGAGAAGGTCCCCGTGCTGAGCCCCATAGAGGGGTATATCGAAAAGGTGAACGTACAGACAGGACAGTATGTGGAGCCGCAGAAGACCATGTTCGAGGTGGTGAACAACGACCGGATCCATGTCGATCTGATGGTCTTCGAGCGGGATGTATATAAGGTGAAAGAAGGACAGAAGGTGGTCTTTACCATCGAGTCCCTCTCGGAAAAACCCATGACTGCCACTGTCTTTGCCGTAGGCAAGACCTTTGAGCAGAACCCCAAAGCGGTGTATGTGCATGCAAGCATCGACGGGAAACACGGCCTGCTCATCCCCGGCATGTATATCACAGGTCGCATTGCCACGGCCCATGACCTGGCCGTTGCACTGCCGGAAAGTGCAGTTGTGAATGTGGAAGGGAAATCGTATATTTTTACAGCCGAAAAGGAAAACGATACATGGACCTTTGATCCAGTAGAGGTCATGACCGGCCGCCGGGAAGATGGCTGGACAGAGATACGGATGCTCCCGGAACCGGAGCCCGGGACACAGTATGCCTGGACCGGTGCGTATTACATCCTCTCGGAGATGAAGAAGGGGGAGACGGGGGAGGAAGATTGAAAAGCTCGATGCTCGAAGCTCCCCGTCCGACCGGACGGTCGGACGGGCGGGGAAGCTCGAATGAGTGAATGAATACTTGAATGGAATGAATTGTGAACTATGAACTATGAATCCCGAAAAACAGTAAATCTTTGATTTACGTTGTTTTTCGAGGATGCTCGCAACTCTAAAGGGATCGAAGATCCCAAGAGTTGCGGCACTCTGAACCTGCCATAAATGAAAAAATATAAGCTGAAAAATCTGGACTGTGCCACCTGTGCTTCCAACATTGAGGAGGGGCTGGCCAAAATGGAGGAGGTGAAGTTCGTCTCGGTGAGCTTTGCCACGGGGCAGATGACGATCGAGACCGACGATCCGGAGAAGGTGAAACAGCGCATCTCGGAGATCGAGCCGGAGGTGGATGTGGTGCCTGCCGGAGAGGAGGAGAAGGAGGTGCCGTCCGGTATCTTTGCCGAACATAAAGAGATCCTCCTCCGGGTGGCCGGCGGGTTGGTGCTGCTGCTCTTCGGCCTGTTGTTCGAGGACAGGCTGCATGCCACGCCGTGGCATGTGGCGGAGTACCTGGTGTTCGGGGCGGCTTATCTGATCTCGGGATGGGATGTTATCCGCATGGCGGTGAACAACATCCGGCGGGGACAGGTGTTCGATGAGTATTTTCTCATGACTATCGCCACCCTGGGGGCCTTTGCCATTCATCAATTACCCGAGGCGGTGGCGGTCATGCTCTTTTACATCGTCGGGGAGTTTTTCCAGGACCTGGCCGTGAACAGATCACGGCGATCCATCAAGTCGCTGCTGGAGATAAAACCGGATTTTGCCAACCTGCGGCGCGGGGATGAAGTGGTCAGGGTCTCCCCGGAGGAGGTGCAGGTGGGCGATACGATCCTGGTCAGAGCAGGCGAGAAGGTGCCGCTCGACGGCGTGGTGACAGAGGGGAGCTCTTTCCTGGATACCTCAGCCCTCACGGGGGAGAGCGTCCCCCGCAGGGTTGAAAAGGAGGATGAGGTGCTGGCCGGCATGATCAACCGGTCGGGCGTGATCACGGTGAAGGTGACCCGCCCCTTCAGTGAGTCCTCCATTTCGAAGATCCTGGAGATGGTGGAGAACGCTGCCTCGCGCAAGGCGGAGACGGAACGGTTCATCACCACCTTCGCAAAATACTACACCCCTTTCGTGGTCTTCGGCTCGTTGCTGATAGCGGTCCTGCCGCCGCTGCTGGTGCCGGGGGCCACGTTCCGGGAGTGGGTTTACAGGGCCCTGGTTGTGCTGGTCATCTCCTGTCCCTGTGCGCTGGTCATCAGCATCCCCCTGGGCTATTTCGGAGGGATTGGCGGCGCCTCGCGCAGAGGGATCCTTGTGAAAGGCTCCAACTTCCTGGATGCCCTCACACAGGTCAGGACGGTGGTGTTCGACAAGACCGGCACCCTCACCAAAGGAGAGTTCAGGGTGACAGGCATCTTCCCGGCCAACGGCTTTGACGCCGCAGAGGTGCTGCAGTACGCTGCCCATGCCGAATACAACTCGAACCATCCGGTGGCCCGTTCTGTCCTGGAACGGTACGGCAAAGAGGTGGATCTCTCCCGCATCGGGGAGACGGAGGAGGTGCCGGGATACGGCATCATCGCAAAGGTGGACGGGCATGAAGTGGTCGCCGGCAATGACCGGCTGCTCCACAGGGAACAGATCGCCCATGACAAATGCGACATTGAGGGAACGGTAGTGCATGTAGCGGTAGACCGGAAATATGCCGGGTACATCGTCATCTCCGACACCCTGAAGGAAGATGCCGTGGCGGCCATAGAAGAATTGCATAAAAAAGGCGTGAGGGTGGTGATGCTCACCGGCGACAATGAAC
>JALVJE010000132.1 GCA_027028505.1 Bacteroidales bacterium | reverse complement strand
CCAGGTCGGTGAGGCTCTCGAGCTTCCTTTTCTCCAGAAAACGGTAGATGTCGCCGTCATGTTGTGTGAGGTGGTGGCCCCGCACCTCGTAGAGGGTCTCCACAAGACCGTCGAGAAAATCCCTGTCGTGGGAGACCACCAGGAGGGTCCCCTCGAAATTACGCAGGGCCTCCTTGAGGATCTTCTTCGTGCGCATATCGAGGTGGTTGGTGGGTTCGTCGAGGATGAGGAAGTTGACCGGCCGTATGAGCAGTTGCAGCAGCGCCAGGCGGGAGCGCTCGCCGCCCGAGAGCACCGACACTTTCTTCTCCACCTCCTCGCCGCTGAAGAGGAAAGCCCCCAGCAGGTCCCGCACATGGGTACGTACAGGGCCCACGGCCACCTCATCGATCACCTCCAGGACGGTCATGCGGTCGTCAAGACGGTCGGCCTGGTCCTGGGCATAATATCCCATGGTGACCTTCGCCCCCACCCTGCGGTGCCCCGAGAAATCCGGCAGGTCGCCCGTGATGATGCGTGCCAGGGTGGTCTTGCCTTCGCCGTTGCGGCCCACGAAAGCGATCTTCTCCCCCCGCTGCACCGTCAGGTCGATATGTTCCAGCACGCGGTTGCTGCCGAAAGCCTTGGAGATGTCCTTCATCTCTACAACGATGTCGCCGGAGCGCTCCACCTCGCGGAAGGAGAGGTGCACCCGGCGGTTGTCCCGTTCCACGGGAGCCACCCGCTCCAGCTTCTCCAGTTGTTTGATACGCGACTGCACCTGCACCGCCTTGGTGGCCTTGTAGCGGAAACGCTCGATGAAACGCTCGGTCTGATCGATCCATTTCTGCTGGTTGCGGTAGGCCGCCTCCTGCTGGACAATGCGCTCCTCTTTCATCACAACATATTTGGTGTAAGCCACGGGATAGTCAGTGATGACACTGTTCTCCAGCTCCAGCGTGCGGCGGGTCACATGATCGAGAAGGGCGCGGTCGTGGGACACCAGCACCAGGGCGCCGCGGAAGGTCTGGAAATAGTCTTCCAGCCATTGGATGGACTCGATGTCGAGGTGGTTGGTAGGCTCGTCGAGCAGCAGCAGGTCGGGCTGCATGAGCAGCACCTTGGCCAGCTCTATGCGCATGCGCCAGCCCCCGCTGAAGGTGCCGGTGGGCTTGTCGAAGTCGTCGGGACGGAAGCCCAGCCCCTCCAGCATGCGGGCGATGAGCAGGTCCTTGCGGCCGCCGTCGAGCAGATGGTAACGCTCGGTGACCTCGGCCAGGCGTGTGGCCAGACGCAGGTACTCCTCCGACTCATAGTCGTCGCGCCGCTCCAGCTCATGGGTCAGTTTGTCCGTCAGGCGTTCCAGCTCGTTCAGCTCACTGAGGGAGGAGGCCACCTCGGCAAAGACACTCTGCGTATCGGTGACGGGCAGGTGCTGCGGCAGGTAGCCGATGCGGTAGCCACGGGGACGGCTCACCACACCGCTGTCGGGCGTCAGCTCGCCGGCAATGACCTTGAGGAGCGTCGATTTGCCCGTGCCGTTGAGACCCGTCAGACCGATGCGGTCGTCTTCACGGATATTAAAGGAGACGCCGGAAAAGAGTGTCCGGGCGCCGAAATGGACCGATATGTCCGAGAGGGAGATCATAGACCGCAAAGATACGACACTTCTTCCTATCTTTGCAGCATCATGAGCAGAAAGAGAAAGAGGAACCTACCGCTGATCACGGAGGCGGAGGTGGTGGACATCGCCAGGGGAGGGAAAGCCGTCGCCCGCAAGGACGACCTGGTGATCATGGTCTCCCACGCCGTGCCGGGGGATATCATCGACATACAGACCACCCGTAAGAAAAAAAGATATTACGAGGGCACCCCCGTGCATTTCCACCGTTACTCTCCCCACCGCACCGAGCCGGTGTGCGCTCATTTCTCCGTCTGCGGCGGCTGCAAGTGGCAGGACATGACCTACGAAGCACAGCTCCAGTACAAGGAAAAGCAGGTGCGCGACCAGCTGATGCGCCTCGCTGGCCTGCCCGAAGGAACAGAAGATCTCATCGAGCCCATCCTCCCCTCGGAGGAGATCTACCGCTATCGTAACAAGCTGGAGTTCACCTTCTCCGCCCGGCGGTGGCTCACCCCTGAGGAGATCGCCTCACAGGAGCAGATCGACGAGCCGGCGCTGGGCTTTCATGTGGCAGGGCTTTTCGACAAAGTGCTGGACATCACCGAATGTCATCTGCAGCCGGAGCCCTCCAACGCCATCCGCAACTTCATCCGCGACTACACCCTGCAGCACGGTTATCCCTATTTCCACATACGGGAGCAGCACGGCCTGATGCGCAACCTGCTCATACGCACCACGACCACCGGAGAGGTGATGGTGGTGGTCTCTTTCTACGAGAATGTCCGGGAGAAGATCGAAGCTCTCCTGACAGCGTTGCAGGAGGCTTTCCCGGAGATCACCTCGCTGCAGTATGTCATCAACCCCAAGGGCAACGACACCCTCGAAGGGCTGACGGTACAGCTCTTCAGCGGCAGGGGTTATATCATTGAAGAGCTGGACGGCCTGAAGTTCAAGGTGAGCGCCAAGAGCTTCTTCCAGACCAACACACGGCAGGCTGCCCGCCTCTATCAGACCGTTCTGGATTTTGCCGGCATCGGTAGCCACCACAACGTATATGATCTGTACAGCGGCACCGGCACCATTGGTCTTTTCCTGGCCCGGCATGCCGGGCGGGTCACCTGCATCGAGTCGGTAGAAGAGGCGGTGCGGGATGCCAAGGAGAACGCCCGTCTCAACGGGACGGAGAACATCACCTTTCTGCAGGGAGAGGTGAAGGAGCTGTTCAACAATGATCTTTTTCAGGAATACGGCACGCCCGATGTGGTGGTCCTGGACCCGCCCCGTGCCGGCATCCATCCCGATACGGTGGCCATGCTGCTGGAGGTGCTGCCGGAGAAGATCGTCTATGTAAGCTGCAATCCCGCCACGCAGGCCCGCGACATCCGGGGACTCCTGCCGGCCTACCGCCCCCTGCGCATCCGGCCGGTGGACATGTTCCCCCATACGGATCATGTGGAGAATGTGATGCTTTTAGGAAGGATGATCGATGAAGGTAAAATGTCGAAAAGTGGGAAGAGTTAGCTATGAGAAATGAGAGATGAGAGAGCTGACCCCGCCTCGCCTTCGCGTAGCCGCTACGGGCGCCTGCGCTGATCCCGATAGTATCGGGAACGGCGACAGCGTGCGAAGCAAGGCCTGCCCGGATGAACGGATTCATCCGTTCGGACGGGGAGGGGTCAAAAGATAGTAGCCCCGGTTCCACCCGGGGATCAGGAGATATCCTTAGATATCACAACCCCGGATGGGGTTGAAGAAGGAAGAAAAAGAATGGAATATTGGAATGCTTTGTCCGACGAAACCGTAGGCGAAGACGGGATGGAATGATGAGGTTTCACGAGCGTAGCGAGTAAATTTCTACTTAATTTCACCCCGACTGCGTCGGGGTTAATTTCGCGAACGCAGTGAGCTAATTTCTACCTAATTTCAGCCACGAAGTGGCTAAATTTCGCGAGCGTTAGCGAGCTAATTTCACGACCGAAGGGAGTAAATTTCGTGAGCGTCAGCGAACTAATTTCACGACCGAAGGGAGTAAATTTCGTGAGCGTCAGCGAACTAATTTCTTTCGCGAAGCGAATCATTACAAGTCTGGGTAATTTTTCCTACTTTTGTCATCCCGATGATTCGGGGAGTTGCGGGGTGTAGCGCCCGCCCGGATGAACATCCGTTCGGACGGGCCCGCCCGGATGAATCCGGTCGGACAGGCCCGCGCGGATTAACATCCGGTCGGACAGGCAGCCCGGCGGACTGCTGAGGAGTAAGGGATTTTAGTTTATAAGGATGAGTATAGGAATGCGAGAATTTCAAAATATATTCGGGGTATAGCGCAGTCCGGTTAGCGCACCTGCTTTGGGAGCAGGGGGTCGCAGGTTCGAATCCTGCTACCCCGACAAACAAAAAAAGCCCGGCACCGACAGGTGTCGGGTTTTTGCTGTGTGGAGATGCCCGGAAAGCTTGCTTTCCGGGGCTATCGGAACACAGCAATACCGACCGAAGGGAGGGCTTTTTTTGTTTGAATCACCCCCACAAAGGATCACGAGCGAACGCAGCGAGCGAGTAATCCACCGGGGAACGATAATGCTCCGCCTTCGTCCCGCCCTTCGGTAAGATCCCGGTGCACCGGGATCACTCAGGGACCGGGGACTACGGCGGACGAGGGATGAAGAGATAAGGCGAGGAGGAGCCGGAGAGGAAAGGATGAAGAAAGGCAGAAGTAACCTGCCTGTCGGTAGGCAGGAATTTTGAATTCCGATTGCTGATTTTTGATTGCTGATTTTTCAATCCCGCCTTCGTCCCGACCGGTCGGGACTTCGTCGGACAAGGCATTCAATCATTCCCCGTCAGAACGGTCTTGGTCGGGCGAGCCCGTCCGAACGGATGTTCATCCGGGCGGGCAAGAATCAAGTAAATTCCAAACACAAAATAATTTCCAATAAACAACTTTCTGGTCAACAGGTCCTGGAACATGAAACCTGGAACCTGAAACAATTCAGCCCCCAAACGCAGCCGCAGGCTGCATCAAACGCTCGCGCAGCGAGCATCAAATCCCGTAAAACTGCAGCTGCAGTTTTACGAGGATCCTCGCAATTCTAACGAGATCTGATCTCGAGAATTGCGGGACCTCAAACATCCGCGCAGCGGATATCAAATCCCGTAAAACTGCAAATCTTCGATTTGCTTAGTTTTACGAGCCCGTCCGAACGGATGACTCCGTTCATCCGGGCGGGGATGCTCGCAACTCTAATGGAATCAAGATTCCAAGAGTTGCGGCACCTCAAACAACCCAATGCCTGCGACAGCAGGCAGGCTCCGTCCGGCCCCATGTTTCTTTCAAGAATCAGTGTTCTTTACCAACAACGTGCTCATTTACCCAAGGCTGATGAAGACAAGATAAGATGCTTTATTTTCAGTGACTTTGGTTGCGGTAAACTATAAAATTGGTTAGATAAAATTCACTATATTTGTATAAAATAAGATTTGAATATGGTTATTACAATAAAAAGAGGAACGAAAAAACAGAACATTCAGCAACTACTGGATCATCTCAACAAGCAAAAAAGAAGATCCAAAGGCATCGATGCACAAAAATATTGCGGGGTATTAAAGTTGAATATTGATCCTTTGGTGCTCCAGAAAACCTTGAGAAATGAGTGGGAATAATCTTTTTATAGATACCAATATCATTCTCTATCTCTTAAATGGCGACCAGACTCTTGTTAACTTGCTGGATAAAAAGACATGGTATCTTTCTTTTATCACCGAACTGGAGTTACTTGGATTTAAGCAATTAGATGATGCGGAAGAAAAAACCATTCGTGAACTCCTTGAACAATGTATGATCATAGATATCAATCCTCCCATCAAAAGGAAAGCAATTCAGATCAGGCGTTCTACCGGACTTAAACTGCCGGATTGTATCATAGCATCCAGTGCCATGTACCTGGACATGCCTCTTATCACTGCAGACAAGGACTTTGCCGGCATACCCGGAATTGAGTTGATCCTTTACGAAAGATAAACCAAAAAATATCTTTCGCAAATCACTTTCATAGATGGATAAATCTATATGGAATTGCCTGCCTACCGATAGGCTTCGTCCGGCTGCGCTACGCTCGCCGTCCTCGCAAAATCCGTCTTTTTCCCGGGCCGGAGGTGGTTATTTTCTCTCACAAACAAACCCAAAATCAGCAATAGAAAATCGCAAGCGCTTTCTATTGCTGATCGATTAAGGACTTCATCGGTTTTGGCTATTCACCAAAACCGTGAAATCCTAGATCGGGGTTAATCCCAGCTAACGCATTAGTTCAGCTAATTCTTAGCTTCCTAATGCGTAATCTGGAATAAATGTATTTCCAACCTGCTCTGGCCCTGCGATGCCACACTCTAAAGTACTACCCATTCTTAGGACCACATTTGGCTAATTCTTAATTGAATATTTATTCTTTATTTGATGATGTAAATACACATTATATAGCCGGATTATATAGCCGGAAATAGTAATACCTTCCCCCTCCTATTTTTCAGCGTAACATTGACTCTATTTTTAAAGAATCATGTACATTCTTTCAGACCATTATTTTGTTAATTTAGAATTTATTATATAATATTGTTCATTATTTTATTGCGTTCATGTTTCATGAACACTTTAATATTGTGAACATGGAAAATGCAAATATCATTGCTGAGACATATAATCATCTCTATAAGGCGCTAAAGGCCAACATAGAGAAAGAGCCGGAGAATGTCCTAGAGTGGACAGTAGCACCGGACCGGGAATGGGATGCTATTTTCAGGCTTAGAAACCAGACCATCTATGTTATTGCAAAAAATGAGGTTCGGCCGAATCAGATAGGACAGATACTTCAATTGAGAGAAAAGGCCAAGCCATTGATGGTTGTGGCAAATTACATTACGCCTAACGCAAAAAAACTGTTACAGGACAACAAGATCAATTATGTTGACAGGGTAGGGAACATACTATTAAACATTTATCCTTTTCACATTTACATTGAAGGTATCCCCAACCATGCTCCTGCTGAGGACAGGAAAAACAGAGCCTTTACCAAAGCAGGCCTTAAAGTTGTATTACAGATCCTGATCGATACAACATTGATAAACGCTACCTACCGGGAATTAGCAAAAAAGGCAAATGTTGCCCTCGGAACCATACCAAAGGTAATTGCAGGCCTGAATGAAGAGGGGTATTTGCTTAAAAAAAACGATAAAGAATGGCTTCTCAAGGGATATAAGGATCTATTGGACCGATGGCAGGAAGAATATACAAAAAGACTAAAACCAACCCTGTACATCAAACGTTATCGTGCCAACGATAAAAACTTCCATGAGAACTGGAAACAATTAACCTTACAGCAAGAGACGGTCTGGGGAGGAGAACCGGCAGCAGATATCCTGACAACCTACCTGAAACCCCAATATTTCACAGTCTATACCAAAGAAACCCAGCAGGAAATAATGCAGGGATATCGATGGGTCCCTGATGAACAAGGAGACATTTTTGTATATCGTAAGTTTTGGGACCATCCGCCGGAAAACGGAAAGGAGGTAGCACCGCTCCCCCTGATATATGCAGATCTGATGGAAACAGGAGACAGCAGATGTGTAGAAACAGCGAATCAGATCTATGAAAAGTATCTTCGAAAACATTAAAAGGAATGGGAATTATTGAGCATTCCAAAGCGATCAGAGCCCTTATCAACATTTTCACGGATTTTTCAGTACGCTTCTTTCTGATAGGCGCTCAGGTAAGAGATATCTATTTCAACCAAAAAAATATCCCCCCAAAACGGGCTACCCGGGATATTGACTTTGCGGTGATGATAGAATCTATGGGGCAATATGATGAATTGATAAAAGTATTAATAACTAAAGGTTTTAAAAAGACAGAATATCCCTACAGGTTAGTTTGGTCCAATGATGACACAATAATTGACCTATTACCATTTGGTCCAATCGAAAAGGATCACACCGTAGTTTTCACAGAAGATGGAACAGAACTTACTGTTATAGGATTCGGCGAAATCATTGAAGAGACAACACCGTGGGCCCTTGATGAAAAAAGCACTTTTTCTGTACCGGTTCCTCCTCTGCACGGCCTTTTCCTTTTGAAACTACTTTCCTGGGATGAAAAAAGATATGACAGAGATAAAGACCTAGAAGACCTGATCCAGATCCTGGACAATTACTGGGAGTTTGTTGAAGATGAAGCTTACGTGCATCACCTGGATCTTTTCGATGCCGATGATTTCGATATACGAAATGCTGCCGCCCGCATCCTGGGTAGACATCTTAAAAAAACCCTTGACAAATCTGACGATTTAAAAAGAGTCGTTCTCAGAATCCTGGAAGAACAAGCACAACACACAGATCCTCCCGGCCAGATGATAAGTAAGTTTTCCCAAACCAACAACCTGTCTCTTGAGGAGGTAAAAACAATCCTGGAAGAGATCCTGAAAGGGATCAATGAATGATTTCCTTTAAGGCCTTAATAATAACCATGCACCCTTCGACCATACACCCTTCGATACCTGTCCATTCAAAGATCCTCTTCAGAAACATATTATTAGTCAAGTCTTTATGAACCCGGTGCAAATAACTTTCACAGCACTTTTGATAAAGTAAAATTTTTATATCTGTATTATTTCTTGTCACACAATATATTACACAATCCTTACTACGTAGTTAACTACGTAGTTGCATCATTCAGTCGTTGTATTATGCATTTATCCAGAAGGATCCGCACAGATCCCTGGAAAAGATCCCTGAGAAGTACACTCGATATATTCAATAATCCGGCCCCTGCTTACTCCGGGGTCCACTCGCCGGGGTGTTCTTTCTTGAAGTCAACCCAGTACTGTTTGATGGTGCTTTTGATCTCCTTGTTCAGGATCAGGAGGCCGAAAAGGTTGGGGACGGCCATCAGGACGATGGTGATGTAGGACAGGGCCCAGACGATCGTGGTGTCGGTGAAGGAGGCAAAGAAGAAAGCCACGATGTAGAAGATGCGGTAATAGATCACCGAG
This sequence comes from Bacteroidales bacterium, assembly GCA_027028505.1. Classification (GTDB taxonomy): domain Bacteria; phylum Bacteroidota; class Bacteroidia; order Bacteroidales; family VadinHA17; genus DRPN01. Next base: position 1,959 of record JALVJE010000132.1, on the reverse strand, counting down.
TTGGGTCCGAAAAGGAAGGTCATAGCCCTGCCGCCGTAATACGACCAGGAGATGGCCGTGGAGAAGGCGAAGAGGAGAAGCCCAATGGATACGATATACTGGCCGTAATCTCCCAGGAAGCTCTGCTTGAAGGCCTCGGTGGTGAGGGGGGCACTGTGGAGGAGCGATTTCCCCGTGATCACCACACCGGCCTTGTCGATCTTCACCACCCCATTCTCCACGGGGATGGTGCCTGTATATGGTTTCCCGTCTTTGGTCACCCTCACATCTTCGGCAATGGACTGGGAGTTGAGGAGGGTGAGGGGGTCGGTGATGCGGCCGTCCTGCACATGCACCTCACCGGTGTAGAGGGGCGGGGTCTCCTGGTGGTTGAACATCTTGAAGAGTTCGGCCCTGTCGGCGGGGTTGTGGTCATCATAAACCCTCGCAAGCATGACCATATCCGCCTGCTGGAACTGGTTCTCGTACTTCTCATGCCAGGCACCCGAGGCCAGCAGCACCAGTCCTGTGAGACTGCAGATGATGATGGTGTCTATGAACGGCTCGAGGATGGCCACCAGTCCTTCGGACACCGGCTCATGGGCGCGGGCGGCCGAGTGGGCGATGGGTGCCGAGCCCTGGCCGGCCTCATTGGAGAAAAGTCCTCTGTTGACCCCTTTGTTGAAGGCAAAAGCGAAGCCGGCGCCCATGAACCCTCCTATGGCAGCTGTTCCGGTGTAAACATCCCGGAAGATCGAGATGAAAGAGGGGATGATGTTATCATAATGCGTAGCGATCACAAAGAGAGCGCCCAGGAAATAGAAGATGGCCATCACCGGCACCAGGGTGGAGGTCACCTTGGCAATGCGTTTGATCCCCCCCAGGATCACCAGGGCCAGCAGGACGGTCAGGACAGCGCCCGAGACGATCTGCTTGACGTTGAAGGTGGCAAACAGCGCATTGGAGATACTGTTGATCTGAGGCAGGCTGCCCGTACCGAAAGAGGAGAGGATGGTCGCCAGGGCGAAGAAGATCCCCAGCCAGGTACCCGTTTTGATCACCTTGCCGTTCTTCAGGTTGATGTTGAGCCTTTTCTTCATGTAATACATCGGTCCGCCGGAGATGGAACCGTCGGGAAGGATGTCGCGGTACTTGTGTGAGATGGTCACCTCCACGAACTTGGTGGTCATCCCGAGGAAGGCGGTCAGCAGCATCCAGAAGAGGGCCGCCGGTCCGCCGATATGTATGGCCAGCGCCACCCCGGCGATGTTGCCCGTGCCCACGGTGCCGGAGAGGGCGGTGGAGAGCGCCTGGAAATGGCTGGCGTCGCCCACGTCGGTGTCCTTGTCGTACTTGCCCTTGACCACCCGTACGGCGAACTTGAAATAGCGGATCTGCGGAAATTTAAGATAGAAAGTAAAAAAAAGGCCAGTGCCCAACAATAGATAAACAAACCACTGACTCCCCCCCAGGAACTGATTGAGGTACTCCAGAAACTCTTTTACCTGCTGCATGCCGGATGTTTTGTAGGTTTTGGTTTAGGTAATCCAAGGAAGCAAAATTAAAAATAATGTAAGAAGAAAAAAGCATTCTGTTAAATCTACATCGTCACACCCTGGGGAATTACTCGCTATGCTCGTGATCCACAAAGGGGCTCCCTGCAAACACAAACCGATCCCTGACGGGCTTTTTTATCCGTCCTCCCTGAATGAAAGCAAGCTTCCTTCAGGTCGTCCGGATAAAAAAAATCCCGCTATGCGGGATTTGGTTTGTGTTTGCGGAGAGGGATTATTGACGACATGATCCCTGGATGGGGTTCCTTGCAACAAAAAAGGCCCAATGGCTTTTTTTTTTTTATCCCAGATTACGCATTAGAATAGACAAAAGGATACTCAAAGTGACGAGAATAATTCCAGATACCAGTGAACCATTCTCTCCTTTTGAGTTTAAGTGCCAGTTTTAATATCGTATATCGGCCAT
>JALVJE010000131.1 GCA_027028505.1 Bacteroidales bacterium | reverse complement strand
GGTGGAGGGTGGAGTTGAAAGAAGTTAAAAGTTAAAAGTGAGCTAAAGTCCCGCAATTCTCGAGATTTTCAATCTCGTTAGAATTGCGAGGATTCTCGAAATTACAACGAAATCAAGATTTCGGTAATTTCGGGATTAAAAGTTAATTTTTCTTTGCGAGGCTCTGCGGATCCTTTGCGAAGCTTAGCGTAACAGCCTGCAATCCGGCACAGAAAGACTTCACGCAAAGAACCAAGGCAGAGCGCAAAGAGCCGTGAAGGGTAAAAGGAATATGGGATGCGTAATAATTAAGTGGATATGTGACTAGTTTATTGAAAGATCAGTAGAAAACGATACCGCCATGACGCCGAAAAAAATGATACAGGACCTTTTGCAGGAGGCCGGGATCAGGGTCAATGGTGATGCTCCCTGGGATATCCGCATCCATGATGAAAGGACTTACAAACGGATCCTCACCGGCGGGCTCCTGGCCGTGGGCGAATCCTATATGGACGGCTGGTGGGACAGCCCGCAATTGGATGAGTTGATCAATAGAGCCATCCGGGCTCAGCTTGACAAAAAGATCAAAGGGGATTGGAAAACGCTGCTTTTTGTGGCCAAAACCAAACTATTCAACCTGCAGACCCGCTCCCGGTCGACCAAAGTGAGCAAGGAACACTACGATCTGGGCAATGACCTCTACATCCGGATGCTCGACAAGCGGATGAACTATACGAGCGCTTACTGGAAAGACGCCACCACGCTCGATGAGGCTCAGGAGAACAAGTTGCGGCTGGTGTGTGAGAAGACTGAGCTGCGGCCGGGCATGAAAGTTCTGGAGCTGGGCTGCGGATGGGGCAGCTTTGCACAGTATGCTGCCGAAAAATACGGCGTGGAGGTAACCGCCCTGAACATCAGCACCGAGCAGGTGAAACTGGCACGCGAGCGCACCCAGGACCTGCCGGTGACCATCCTGCAGCAAGATTACCGGGAAGCCACGGGCACTTACGATGCCGTGATCTCCATCGGCATCATGGAGCATATCGGGTACCGCAACTACCGCACCTACATGGAGGTGGTCGACCGCTGCCTGAAACCGGACGGTATCGCCCTGATCCACACCATCGGAGGGAACATCAGCACCACACATACCAACCCCTGGACCGACAAATATATTTTCCCGCATGGCATGCTCCCTTCGGTGGCCCAGCTCGCCAAAGCCATGGAAGGACTTTTTGTCTTTGAAGATCTGCATAATTTCGGACCTGACTACGACCGGACACTGATGGCCTGGTATGCCAATTTCGATAAGGCCTGGCCGGAACTGCGCGACAAGTACGGCGACCGATTTTACCGTATGTGGAAGTTCTACCTCCTGAGCGCCGCCGGCGGATTCCGCTCCCGTGCCAACCAGCTCTACCAGATCGTTATGACCCGCCCCGGGAGGAAACAGCCACCGAGGATATGCTGAAAGGAAGTTCGATGCTCGAAGCTCGATGCTCGAAGTGGGAATAACCAACTACCAACCACAAAACCCGAAGCTCAAAATCCAAAGCTCAAAACTCAAAACCCAAAACTCAAAACTCAATACTCACAACCCGATACTCCCCGCCCGGACGACTGTCCGGTCGGACGGGGATACTCACAACTCGATACTCTGAACTATGAACTTTGAACTGTGAACTGTGAACTGTGAACTGTGAATCCCGAAAAACAGCAAATCTTTGATTTGCGTAGTTTTTCGAGGATCCTCGCAGTTCCAGCGGGATCAAATCCCGGGAACTGCGGGACTGTGAACTGTGAACTGTGAACTGTGAACTTTGAACTCTGAACCGTGACAACCACCGCCACACTGATCATCGGGGCGGGGCCGGCGGGAGCCGCCTGCGCCGGCGAACTCAAGCGCCAGGGCGTTCCTTTTCTCCTGCTTGATAAGGCCGTCTTCCCCCGCAACAAGACCTGCGCCGGATGGATCACCCCCGAGGTGTTCCGCACGCTGGACCTCTCCCCTGCCGGTTACCCTTACTCTCTGAAAGAATTCCGTGAGTTCGTGATCCATCTTCGCAGGCGAAGTGTTAATCTTCCCGTTCATCAATATGCTATTCGCAGAATAGAATTCGACCGTTTTCTCTTGGAACACTATGGTTTAGAGCCCCTCCATCATCAGGTGCGGGAGATCCGGCAGGAGGGGGATCATTTCATCGTGGACGACCGTTTCCGGGCCCGCCGTCTCGTCGGCGCAGGCGGCTCTTACTGCCCCGTGGCGGCACAATTTTTCCCCGAAAGAAAAGAGAAAAAAGAGCTGTGGATCTCAGCCATCGAAGAGGAGTTTGAATATCCCGTGAAGGACGGACGCTGCCATCTCTGGTTCCGTCTGCCGAACCTTCCCGGCTATGCCTGGTATGTACCCAAGGGGGGCGGTTATCTTAACATCGGCATCGGAGGATACACCCATGCTATGAAAGAGAAAGGCACCACCATCCGCCGGCAGTGGGAAAACTTTCTGCATCTCCTGGCTGCAGAGAGTCTTCTGCCGGACCGTACCCCCAGCGGACGGGGATACAACTACCTGATCCGCAGCGAAGATCCTGTTATGCAAAAAGGGAACGTAATGATCATCGGCGATGCGGCCGGCCTGGCGACCCCCGATATGGGTGAAGGCATTGGCCCGGCCCTGGAGAGCGGTCTGCTGGCCGCCGATGCTATCGCTACAAACAGGCCCCTCACCGCCCGTCCCATCCGGAAGAACAGCTTCAACCACCTGAAAGTGGCAGGACAGATCCTGTGGCGCTCTTTTTGGCCTTTCTCTGCGTCCATAGCGAAAAATACTGCGGCCACTGCGTAAAACCTTTCAATAATAATTCAAAGATCAGTGATCAGAAACCGAAAATCATCATTCCAAGAAATAAAATATCCGTATCATGCAAACTCAACCTGGTAATGAAGAGCTGGCAAAGAAAACGGTCCGGCTCACAAGTGTAATGACCGGCAGCATCTATTCCGGTTTCGGGATCCTTGCCTGGTTCATGGTGCTCCTCCAGAAGGGGATGATGCCTTATATGTTAGATGATCCTGATGTTGATGAGAACTTCATCCGGCTCATGAGCACGCTGCACAAGACATGGGAAACCTACATGCCCCTGCTGATTCTCCTGGGCCTGATATACATCGGTTTCGGCCTGTTGCTGAACAAAATGCAACATCGCAGCTTCGGGATCTTCCTCATCATAGTGATCCTGACCCTGGTCTGGCTGGCCGGATATCTGGTCCGCACCCTGCAGTATCCGGATCTGTTCATGTCCACCGATCAGGGATCTTCAGACCCTGTCGCAATGGTTTTTACTGGGATCGGAACTCTGTTCATGATCGCTTTCTTCACCGTCCCTCAGTTTGTGATCGCAAGGAAATTACGGAAGCTGGGATGAGGGCACGGGGCACGGGGCACAGGGCACAGGGCACAGAGCTCAGGGCTCAGGGCGCAGGGCTCAGAGCTCAGAGCACAGAGCACAGGGCACAGAGCACAGGGCGCAGAGCACAGGGCGCAGGGCATAGGGCGCAGGGCATAGGGCGCAGGGCATAGAGCAAAGAGCATAGAACACTCTAAACTCCACATGCCGCAAATCGACGATTTGCGGGCATCCCCGCAATTCCCAGAATTGCGGGACTCCAAACTCTAAACTTCTGCCTTTGCGTAACCGCTACGGCGAAGTGCTTATATTAATTGAAAAGTAGTCCACATTTCAATTGAAAAGTGTACCACTTGTCGAACCGGAATGAGAGGTTAACTTTCGTTCCTAAAAACGATGATAAGTATGTACACA
>JALVJE010000130.1 GCA_027028505.1 Bacteroidales bacterium | reverse complement strand
ATCATCTCTGGCAGCAGGGATACGGCGGCATAGGATACGGCGACGGCGATGATAACACTTTGATCGATCGCTGCAATGCCCTCTACTATCGCATCACCTTCAATATCGCTGACACTTCGGTCATCACCGGCGCTTCGCTGGACATCGACTACGACGATGCCTTCGTGGCCTATCTCAACGGCGTCGAGATCGCACGCTCTCCGGGACTCTCCTCCCCCTACCCTGCCTGGAACGAGATCTCCACAGTCAACCACGAAGCCCACATGTACAGCGGAGGCAAGCCCGAGCAGTTCTTCATCGACAAGGACAATCTGCGGCAGGCCATGAGCAACGGTATCAACCTGCTGGCCATAGAGATCCACAACAGCTCGACCACTTCCTCCGACATGTCATCGCTGACCTGGTTCTCCGTAGGGCTTTCCGTTAGTGGCAGCTATTACCTGCCCACCCCCTCATGGTTTACCGAGCCCTTTTACTACAAAGGTTCCACCCTCCCGCTGATACGTATCAACACCTTCGGGCAGTCGATCCCCAACGAGCCCAAGATCGATGCGTGGATGGAGATCGTGGACAACGGTCCGGGAGAGTTCAACGGCATCCACGACAGCGCCAATGCTTACAACGGTCACATAGGTATTGAGGTGCGCGGCGCCACATCGGCCTATTACCCGCAGAAGCCTTACAGCTTGGAGACACGGGACTCCCTGGGCGACAACCTCAACGTCCCCCTGCTGGGCATGCCGGCCGAGAATGACTGGCTGCTCATCTCCCATTACAATGAAAAGACCTTCATGCGCAACCCGTTATCCTTTAATATGTTCCGTGAGATGGGCCATTATTCCGTCCGTTTTCGCCTGGTGGATGTGGTGATCAACGGGGAGTACGAGGGCATCTACCTGTTCTGTGAAAAAATAAAACGGGACAAGAACCGCATCGACATAAAAAAACTAAAAGCCACCGACACGGCAGGCATCGATCTCACCGGCGGATACATCTTCGAGACCAACAACGCCCACAGCTATGACAGCTGGCTCTCAGATTATTCGCCCATCGACCATCCCGATTATAACACGCGTTTTCTCTACTATTATCCCCGCTATTATAACATTACACAGCAACAAAAAGATTATATAAAAGCATATGTGGATAATTTCCAGGCGGTTCTGCATGAAGATGATTTTCAAAATTATTACAGGAATTACATTGACCTTCTCTCTTTCATTGATTATTTTCTGGTGAGCGAGATATCCCGGAACGTCGATGGTTACAAAAAAAGCCGTTTTTATTATAAGGGCCGTCAGGATGTGGACAACAAGCTGTATGCGGGGCCTGTCTGGGACTTTGACTGGGCGTGGAAAAACATTAGCAGTTGCTGGCTCACCAACCACACGGACGGCTCCGGATGGGTATACCTGACCAACGACTGCCGGGTCACCAATACACCGGGCTGGTATGTTCGGCTGTTGATGGACCCTGCCTTTGCCGATGAAGTGAATTGCAGGTACTACCACCTGCGACAGACGATCCTCTCGCTGGACCATATCTATGCTTTCATGGACTCTATATACAACGTGGTGGAAGAGCCACAGGTCGCTCATTATAAAAGATGGAATATACTGGGCATCCGCACAGGGGCTCCCGAAGTGGAACCGCCGGCTCAGACGTGGGATGAGGAGGTGGACCGCCTGAAAGAATGGATACGTATCCGTCTGGAATGGCTGGATGAGAACCTGCCCGGCTCCCATGACCATTGCACTACTTTCAGGAAAGAGCAGGAAAAGAACGGGGCTTCCCTGCGTGTCTTTCCCAATCCTGCTTCCGGACATTTTTATGTGGAAGCCTCACGCAGTTTGGAAAGGATCGAGTTGTTCGATATTTCGGGCCGCAGGGCCCTGACAGTCCTGCCTCACGGATCTTTCTCCGTACCGGTCAGCACGGAAGAATTGCACAAAGGGATCTGGATGGTCAGGATCACCTATTCGGACGGAACGGTCTCATCTACCAAAGTAATGATACGGTAAGACAAAAAACAGGGCCCGCATACAAAACAAGGGATATTTGCTGATAATTTTCTTAAATCTGTAAAATTTTTACTTGTTAATGTAAAACAGATGCTTTTTTTTTGACATTTGTAAGATGGAATAATTTTATTAACCAAACCTAATCCATAAACCTATGAAGAAAACTTACCGTTTTCAGGGCAGATCATCCTTCCTTACGGAAGGGCTGTCCAGGATCTTACTGCTGACGGCTTTATTCTTTCTTCTTTTCGGTACGGAGATGCTCCGGGCCGAGGGGAGTACTGTCATCAGTAAAAAGGGGAACCGTGCCGTCCAGGTACAGTTGCTGAAGGTCACCGGGAATGTGGTGGATGAAAAAGGAAATCCCCTGCCTGGTGTTACGATCGTGATCAAAGGGACGACACGTGGTGTGATCACCGACGTAGACGGTTCTTACTCTATTTCGCGTGTGCCTGCGGGAGGAACGCTGGTCTTCTCGTTCGTGGGTATGGAAACCCAGGAAGTGCCGGTCAACGGTATGCGCGTGATCAACGTGCAGATGAAACCCAAAGCCGAGGAGCTGAAGGATGTCACGGTGGTGGCTTTCTCGAAACAGAAAAAAGAGAGTGTGATTGCTTCGATCACCACGGTAAAACCGGCCGAGCTGCAGACGCCTTCAAGCAACCTGACCACAGCACTGGCAGGCCGCATTTCGGGGATTATCTCTTACCAGCGCAGCGGCGAGCCCGGACAGGACAATGCGCAGTTCTTCGTCCGTGGGGTCACCACTTTCGGTTATAAGAAAGACCCGCTGATCCTGGTTGACGGTGTAGAGCTCACCTCAGCCGACCTGGCACGTCTGCAACCTGACGACATCGCCAGTTTCTCGATCATGAAAGACGCTACTGCCACTGCTCTTTACGGTGCCCGCGGTGCTAATGGGGTCATCTATGTGACCACCAAGGAAGGACGGGAAGGAAAGGCCCGCGTGAACGTGCGGTACGAAACAAGTATCTCGCAACCTACGCGGGACATAGAGCTGGCCGACCCCATCACCTACATGGAGATGCATAACGAAGCGGTGAAGACACGTAATCCGCTGGGACTGCTGCCTTATTCCCTGGAAAAAGTGGATAAGACCAAGGAAGGCGCCGACCCGGTGATGTACCCCACCGTCGACTGGTATCACACCCTGTTCAAGAAAAGGGCCGTCAACCAGCGCTTCAACCTGAACGTGAACGGCGGCGGCCGTGTAGCCCGGTATTATCTGGCAGCCACCGTGAACCATGATAACGGTATTCTCAATGTGGATAAACGAAATAATTTCAATAACAACATCGACCTCTACCGTTATAATATGCGGGCCAACATCAACCTGAACCTGACCAAGACGACCCAGGCCAAGTTCATCTTCAACACTACTTTTGACGATTATACCGGCCCCATCGACGGCGGTTCCAGGACCTACCGCAAGGTAATGCAATCCAATCCGGTCTATTTCCTGCCCTATTACGAACCGGACCAAGCCAACCAATATACCAAGCATATCCTTTTCGGGAATTATTACGGCAACGGTTCCAAATTCTATTACAATCCTTATGCCGACATGGTCAAAGGATATAAGAACTACAGTAAGAACAGAACCCTGGCACAGTTCGAGATGGCCCAGGACCTGAAATTCATCACCGAAGGGTTACGGATCCGGGCCATGGTCAATGCCAACCGGTATTCCTATTTTGACGTATCGCGTGCTTATAATCCTTTTTATTACAAGCCTATGGAGGATCCCTCCGGGAAACAGCATTATATCCTCCAGCCCCTGAATATCGAAGATGGTACCGAATATCTTAACTACCAAACTGGTCCGCGGAACATCAACTCCACTTTTTACCTTGAATCGGCGGTCAATTACGACCGTACCTTCGGCGACCATACGATCAGCGGTATGTTGGTATATACCATGCGTCAGTTGCTGAATGCCACGGCCGAAAACCTGCAGTTGTCACTCCCCCACCGGAACCTGGGACTCTCGGGCCGTTTCACCTATGCATACCACGACCGTTATTTTACGGAATTCAACTTCGGGTACAACGGTTCGGAACGCTTCTCCGAGAACGAGCGTTTCGGATTCTTCCCCTCCGCCGGACTGGGATGGATCGTTTCGAACGAAGATTTCTTTGCCGGAGCAAAGAGGGTCTTTTCTTTGCTGAAGATCAAGTTTACTTACGGTCTTGTCGGGAATGATGCCATCGGCCGACCCCAAGAACGGTTCTTCTACCTTTCACAGGTCAATATGAACGACAACGGCCGTACGATCCCCTTCGGCACCCGCTATGATTACCGAAAGCCGGGCGTCTCCATCACGCGGTATGCCAACGACCACATCACCTGGGAGACCTCATACAAAGCCAACCTGGGCTTTGAGATCGGTTTGTGGGACAAGCTGAACATACAGGCTGATCTGTTCCGCGATCACCGTACCAACATACTCATGGACCGCATCCAGTTGGCCAGCATGGGGCTGGAGGCCCGGGTAAAAGCCAACGTGGGAGAAGCCCTCACCAAAGGAGTGGATATTTCGGCCGACTACAATGTGTTTGTGACCAAACAGTTCTGGATCCAGGGACGGGCCAACTTCACATACGCTCACGGGATTATCACCAAGGCTGAAGAGCCCGACTATTCCGAAACCCCCTGGCTCTCGCATGTAGGACAGCCGATCTCTCAACGGTGGGGTTATATCGCCGAAAGGCTGTTTGTCGACCAGACGGAGGTGGACAACTCGCCTGAACAGACTTTCGGATTATACACCGGCGGGGATATCAAGTATCATGACATCAACGGCGATGACCGCATCTCCGGCCTCGACCGGGTGCCCCTGGGATGGCCAACCTCGCCGGAGATCGTTTACGGTTTCGGGGTATCCATGGGATACAAGAACTTCGATATATCCATGTTTTTCCAGGGTCTGGCCCATGAGTCTTTCTGGATTTCACCATATTACACCGCCCCCTTTGTAGAAATACACTACCCGGGCGACGACCCCAGTTACATTACCAACAACCAATTGCTGAAAGTATATGCCGACAGTTACTGGTCGGAAGAACATCGGGATATATATGCCCTGTGGCCCCGTCTTGCCGACCACATCATCCGGAACAACGTACAGACCAGTACCCACTTCATGCGCAACGGAGCGTTCATGCGTCTGAAACAGGCTGAGATCGGCTATTCGCTGCCCGAGAGGGTCGTATCCAAAGCCAAGATCAAGCAGGTACGGTTCTATGTTAACGGGACCAACCTGCTCACCTTCTCCAAGTTCAAGCTGTGGGACGTGGAGATGGGCGGCAACGGCCTGGCCTACCCCATCCAAAGGGTGTTCAACGGAGGTATCCAGGTATCATTCTAACAAAAACAACAAAAGAAGAGATCATGAAAGTGTTTAGATATTTTGCAGGATTGTTTTTATTGTTAACGGTAGCTACCTCGTGTAACTATCTGGACGTAGTGCCCGACAATGTGGCGACTCTCGACAATGCTTTTTCCGACAGATATACTGCGGAGAAGTACCTCTATACCTGTTACTCTTATCTTCCCAATTTCGGACATGCCTGGGGGAATGTAACCTTTCTGGGAGGCGACGAGTGCTGGTTCCCCGATCGTCTCAAATATAACAACGGCCAGCAAATCGCGCAGGGTGAACAGAACATCACCAACCCCCGTTTCGACTATTGGAGCGGCCGCAACGGCGGGCAGCCTCTCTTCATCGGCATACGTACCTGTAACATCTTTTTGGATAACATTGATAAGGTGCGTGACCTGCCGGATTATGAGAAAGCACGCTGGAAAGCAGAAGTAACTTTCCTCAAGGCTTATTATCATTTTTACCTGGTGCGCATGTACGGTCCCATACCTTTGCAGGACGTCAGCCTGCCGGTATATGCTGCCACGGAACAGATCAAGGTGAACAGGGATCCTCTGGACTCCTGCTTCAACTATATCGTTCACACCATGAACAAGGCCATTCCAGATCTTCCCTTACAGATAGAGATGGAGAGCACCGAGCTGGGACGTATCACACAGCCCATAGCCGCAGCTATCAAAGCCCGTGTGCTGATCACTGCTGCCAGCCCGCTTTTCAACGGTAATCCCGATTATGTCTCCATCACCAATAAGAACGGGGAACCTCTTTTCCCGCAGGAGTACGATCCCAACAAATGGGTCCTGGCCGCCAATGCAGCCAAAGAGGCCATTGATCTTGCGGAAGAGGCAGGTTTTCATCTGCTGACCAAGGATGATATGACCAACACCAAACCTCATATCGACAGCGTCATGATGAAACTGATGTTGCGCAGCCGGGTCACCCAGCGCTGGAATCCCGAAGTGATCTGGGGCGGCACCTCCGGCATTGCCCATTACATTCAGTATGAGGCCACCCCGCGTCTCTATCCGGCCACCTACAACCCGGTGGCTTCGCGTCTGGCCCCCACTCTGCGTATTGCCGAACAGTATTACACCCGTAATGGCGTACCTATCAATGAAGACATAGATTACGACTATGCCAACAGATATACCCTGAGGACAGCAGGCCCCGATGAACGCCATTTTATCGCCCAGGGTGAACAGACAGCCGTACTGAACTTCGACCGTGAATACAGATTCTATTCCGACCTGGCATTTGACAGGAGTGTATGGCATGCCAACGGCAACGATGATGACAATGATCCCTGGGTCATCAAGAACAGGCGGGGAGAATACTCTTCGATCTTCGAGATCAGCCAGTACTCGGTCACCGGTTACTGGCCCAAGAAAATTGTCCACCTGGAGAATGAGATCCGCAACGGTTCATGGTATTATATCACCGACTATGCCTGGCCTGTAGTACGTCTGGCCGATCTGTACCTCTATTACGCAGAGGCTTTGAACGAGGTCAACGGTCCTTCTGCCGAGGTATATGACTATATCAACAGAGTACGCGAACGTGCCGGTCTGGAAGGGGTGCTGGAGAGCTGGTCGGCTCATTCCCGCAACCCCGACAAGCCCAAGACGAAGGCAGGCCTGCGTGAGATCATACATCAGGAAAGACTCATCGAGATGTCGTTTGAGGGAGACCGTTTCTGGGACCTGCGCCGCTGGAAACTGGCTCAGCAGTACATGAACAATACGATCCAGGGATGGAATGTCGATAAATTCGATCCGCTGGAGTATTACCGCGTAACGCCTGTTTTCTTCCAGTCTTTCACATTGAGGGACTATCTGTGGCCTATTCGTGAGGAAGAGTTGGTACTGAACCCCAATATGGTCCAGAACCCCGGCTGGTAAAAATTGTTCTTAACTAATTTTAAAACTACGATCATGAAAAAAACACTCATATATCTCGGTATTCTCACTATTTTCGTTTACGGAGGTTGTAAGGAGGAGGATCTGCTGGGGCCCATCGATCATGACAAAACTCCTCCGGGACCGGTCAAGATCGTCAAGGTGACCCCCGTGCACGGTGGGTTCGATATTGTGTATGATCTTCCCGGCGATGAGGACCTGCTCTATGTGAAAGCGGTCTATACCCTTACGGGAGACAAGGAAGTGGACAACAGGGCCTCGGCCTATACAAGCAGGATGACCATCGAAGGTTTCGGTGACACGGCCGTGCATGATGTACAATTGTATGCTGTCGACCGTAGCGGCAATGAGTCGGAGCCGGTCTCTTTCTCGAACCGTCCGCTGGAGCCACCCATCTGGATCATCGCCCGGAGCATAGACATCAAAGCCGACTGGGGCGGTGCCAAATACTCCTGGGCCAACCCCACCAATGCGCCGGTAGCCATAATGCTCATAGCTCCTGATTCGCTGGGGGAAATGAAGGTCTTCCACACCGTCTATACCGAGGTCGATTCCGGCAGCTATTCCCTGCGTGGTTTCGACACCATCCCCACCCCTTTCCGGGCGCTTGTGCGAGACCGCTGGGACAATTTCTCCGATACGGTACGTCCCAACACACCGACCTACACGGTCACACCCTGGTATGAAGCCCGTCTCGACAAAACCAAATTCCGTTTGGTGGAACTGGACAATGATACCAAATGGGATGCCTGGGCCGGCAAGCCGGAATATCTCTGGGATGACGACCTGACCACTTTCGGACACACCCAGGGGGACCATCCCTTCCCGCAGATCCTTTCCATAGATCTGGGTGTAAAGGTGATCCTGAGCCGTTTCAAGGTCAACCAGCGCTCACACAGCCAGACCTACTATGCCTATAACCATGGTAACCCAAAACGTTACGACGTATACGGATCATTGACCATCCCCGACCAGAGCGGCAATCTGGCTGACTGGATCAAGCTGAGAGAGACCTGTGTCTCATGGAAACCTTCCGGCCTGCCCAACGGGCAGAATACCGATGAGGATATGGCCCATTTCCTGGATGGCGATGAGTACACCTTCTCTACAATGATCCCCATACGTTATTTCCGCTTTGCCGTACTTGAAACATGGGACGGCGCAGGGTTCGTCGACCCGTGCGAGCTGACTTTCTGGGGAAATATCCTTGCAGAATACAATTAATTGTAAACCATCATACAATGAAAAATATTAAAGCATTTACATTCATTACGACAGCTGCCCTGCTGGTCTTCCTGGCAGCCTGTAACAAAATGGAAGATTTCCATTCGAAGTATATCAAGGACGGTGAGATCATCTACACCACCAAGCTGGACTCGGTAAAGACCTATGCCGGCTATCAGCGTGTACAGATCACAGGCCTGCTGAAAGAAGCTTTCGGGGTGAAAGAGATCATTATCTACTGGAATGACCGGCAGGACTCCCTGATCACTTCCTACTCCAAAGAGAGTGATCTGGATACGATCTCGATCATCATCCCGGATCTGGAAGAGAAGTCCTATCTTTTCGAGATCTATACCTCCGACGGGGCAGGTCATCGCTCCGTGATGGTACAGGCCTTCGCCACCTCTTACGGCGAGCGATACCGCTCTGCCCTGTATCCGCGTACGGTCAAGACGTATTACATACAGGATGCAGATACGCTGGGCATGCATTTCCTCCCTGCCGACGAGCTGGAACTGCACAGTGAGGTGAGATATACCGACACCTCCGGCAGTGAGATCTTTCTCAATATTTCCACCAAACAGGCAATAGGCCTGCTGCCTGCGTATGCTTCGGGTGTGGATATCCGTTCGTGGTACCTGCCCGAAAAAACGGCCATCGACTCTTTCCCCTCCGACTGGAAGACAACAGAAGTGGGGATATACCATAGTTCCGGCGTGTTCAATCACCCGCTCACGGGTCCGAGGAACTTCTCCATGGACAAAGCTGTGGTACGCCTCGACGAACGTACTTTCGAGACCGACTATGCCGATATGGGACAGTATGGTTACCGCATGAAATTGCGCGTGCTGGACAACAACAACGTGCTGGTAATGCCTGTCGGTGAAACCCCGTCCAACCTGGAACCCGACGGTGAGAGCACCTATGATCCCAATACACAAAAGTTCGTGCTAAAGACCAAGTACGAAGCCACACTGGGATATCGCAACGTGACAGAGACACTTGTCAAGAAGTAAGAAAGAACTATCTCAAAAAAAAGCCCTGATATTTCGGGGCTTTTTTTTTGAACGATGATTGACGAACTATGAACTATGAACTATGAACTATGAACTATGAACTATGAACTATGAACTATGAACTATGAACTATCTCATCTTCCTGACGATATAACGGCCTACGAGAAAGCTGATCAGGATGGTGAAGATCAGGAGGCTGACGACGGAGGTAGCCTTGTCGGCCTTGTCCATGGTCTCCATAAAGGCATGGATCCGGGAATAAAAGAAGATACCCAGGGGATAATAGATCCCTATAAACAGGGCCATAGCTCCGGCCTGCACAATGAAATAACGCTTCTTCGACACCTGCCCGAAGCCTGCCAGCACAGGGACCAGAATACGCACCTTGGGGACAAAAGTCAGGATCAGTATGGTCTTCACCAGGTTCACGGACATTTCGCGCTGGTAGTTGTTCATGAACACAGGATACCTGACCGTCAACGCATCCACCCATTTCGTCCGCCTGTGGGAAAAATAAAAAATGATCACATTTCGTGCGTAGAGGGCCAGAAAAGCTATCAGGCCTCCTCCAAAAACATTCATCAGGCCATTATGGGACAGCCAGGCGATAATGATCAGGGAGAACTCATCGGAGATGGGAGATACGAAATCGAAGATAATATAGTAAAAGGCGACTCCCAGATACGTATATCCGGTTACGATGCCATATAGATCCGTAGCGAGCAAAATATATCCTGCCTGGAGTTTATTACCACTAGTATATCAATGCACAAAATAACGGTTTTTTATCTTTCCCGCAAAAGTTCCAATATGGAGAGATGATCCTGTTGGAAATATTTATTATTTTTAGGAAAATTCATCCTTGATTATCATGAGAACCTTCTTTTTCCCCAAACAAAAATGCCTGACTGCCATCTTCGGCAGTTTTCACCTCACGCTCCTTCTCCTGCTCACAATGTTTTCTTCCGGATACGGCCAGTTGTCCGGGGGTGGCGAGGCAAACCCTTCGCTGCACACCAATCAGGCGGCCCTGGCACGCTGGCAGGCCCTTCGCTTCGGCATGTTTATCCACTGGGATCCCGTCGCACTGCGGGGCACCGAGATCGGCTGGTCACGAGGCACCTCGGTGCCCGTAACCGATTACGACTCCCTCTACAAAGAGTTTAACCCTGTGCTCTTTGATGCGGAAGAGTGGGTACACATCGCCAAAGAGGCCGGCATGAAATATATGGTGCTGGTCACCAAGCATCACGACGGTTTCTCGCTGTGGCCCTCGGACTATACAGAATACGATATGGCCGCCACACCCTACGGGCAGGACATCGTAGGGCAACTGGCGGAAGCCTGTAAGAAAGAAGGGATCCTCTTCGGCACGTACTATTCGATCCTCGACTGGTGGAACCCCCTCTATCCGGGCAGCCATGGCAAACCGCCCAAGGACCCGGCCAAAGCCGACATGCAGAAATACAAGGAATTTCTCTACCACCAGGTGGACGAGCTGGTCGAAAAATACCACACCAACATCCTCTGGTTCGACGGCCAGTGGGAAAAATACTGGACCCATGAAGACGGGATGAAGCTGTACGCCCATCTGCGGGGACTCAAAGACGACCTGCTCATCAACAACCGTGTGGACAAGGGCAAGGTACAGGGCAACAAAGACAGCCGGAAATATGCAGGGGATTTTCTCACACCGGAGCAGCGCATCGGCACCTACGACCTGAAGAACCCATGGGAGTCGTGCATCACCATCGCCAAACAATGGGCCTGGAAGCCCAACGACAAGGTGAAGAGCACGGGAGAGATCCTGCGCACCCTGGCCCGCACGGCCGGCGGTAACGGCAACCTGCTGCTCAACGTCAGTCCCATGCTGGACGGCCGCATTGAGGCCCGTCAACAGAAAAGGCTGAAAGAGGTGGGTGACTGGCTGAAGAAATACGGCGAGGCGATCTATGGCACACGGGGAGGCCCTTACCTGCCCGACAGCACCCTCACCTCCACCCGCAAAGGGAACAGGATCTACCTGCTCCTGCTCACCCCTCCCGGCCCCCGACTGACACTGCCTGCACCGCCTAAAGTGAAGGTGAAAAAGATCACCCTCGCCGGAGGCAGCGACCTCTCCTGGAAAAAGGAAGGAGACCAGCTCGTCATCAACCTGCCCCCCTCCCTCCCCGACCCGAATGTGAATGTGGTGGTGATGGAGATGAAGAAGGAGGTAGAGGGGATGGAGACGATAAAATAAGAAGTGTGGAGTGTGGAGTGTGGAGTTGAAGTTAAAAGTTAAAAGTGCCTAAAGTTAAAAGTTTGAGACTCTTCTGACTTTTCGACCTTTTTGACTTTTTGACTCCTCCTCCTTCGACATTCGACATTCATCGTTCATCCTTCCTTCTGCCTTCTGCCTTTTTACTTCCATCCTCACTCCTCCTTTCACCCGGATCCCGGGCATGGGGAGGTTCCCTATGTCAACGTAAGAGGTGTTAAAGATATTGGAGATGTCTACAAATAATCTCATCATCCAAATGTGGTAAGAGATCCGTACGTTAGCCAGGAAGTAAGGTTTGTAAGGAGTGATCACTGCTGAGGGGTAGGACTGGTAGCTGCCGGCCCTGTCGCGCAGGATGAACTGCCAGGTTGCCTCTATCCCGCCCGGCAGGCGGTTACGGATCTGCAGGGCCGCCTGGTGGTGCAGGTAGTCCATGGCATATTTGGAGAGATAGCCGTTGCTCTCCTTGTCGGCGGTGGCAAAAGCGTAGGAGAAGCGTATCTCCAGCAGCCAGTAAGCCGGGTTGCTACGCCACGCTGCGATGTCCAGCTGTCCGGAGAACTCTGCCCCCAGGGTGTTCATGCGGGTATGGTTCATGGCCAGCCAGGGGAGCGTGTCGGTGATACGGATCCAGTCGATCAGTTGACTGCCTCTGCGGTAGAAGAGGCCTGCCTTGCCGGCCAACACCATCCCCTCCTTGCGGATACCGGCCTCTGCCGTCAGGGCCTCTTCGGGCAGGAGAGCGGCGTTGCCCCGGTTCACCGGACTGTGGTAGTAGAGCTCGGTGAAGGTGGGATAGCGCAGCGACTGGTTGATGGCGGCAAAGAAACGCCACCTCTGCCCCACCCTGTAACCCATGTCCAGACCACCGTAGAGCTTCCAGTCGTAATCTCCGGTACGGTTCAGCAGCGCCCCTGCCGAGGCTGAGAAAGGTCCCGTAAGGATGCGCTGGTCGGCATAGAGGGAAAAGATGTTGCGGCGTTTACGGTGGTCGTACCATACGCCTTCAGCACCGTGTACCGGCACAGAGTCGGCGGAGGGTTCCCCCAGCACGTTACTGAGGATAGCCTCCTGCCGCACCTCCAGCCCCACGGTGGTACGCCCGAAGCGCTCCGGCACCAACACCTTCAGCTCCGTGCCGGTGATGTCGGTCCGGTGGTAGTTGTGTTCTTTGTACCAGGAGGGTGCCTCATCCCTGTTGCGGAAGAGGCGGAACTCATCGCGGCCGCGCCGCCAGTAGACCGACTGCTCATAACGAATGCGGCGGCCTGAGGTGAAGCGCAGTGCACCCAGACCGGAGCGGTATCGCTCATACTGGTCGGGGAAGGCCGGCGAGTAGAAGCCGTTGGCTCCGAAACCCTTGTCGAGCCAGCCCCCCAGCAGATCGAGGGAGGTATGGTCGTTGCCGTAATGGCCGCGCAGGAACATCTGCGTGATGGCAAAGTCGGTGTTCTCGCGGTAGCCGGCCGAGGCGCTGTGACGCAGGGAGGCGCTGACGCTGAATAGGCCGGTCCTGCCCCCGCCATCGATGCCCGCATTGTAGTAGCCATGCTGCCCGAAGGTGACGTCCGTACTGAGGAAAGAGGTCTGCGGGAGGGCCGTGACCAGGTTGACGGCACCGGCGAAAGCGTCCGGCCCCAGCAGGCGCGAGGCGCCCCCTTTCAGCACCTCCACCGAGGTGATGGCAGAAAGCGGCACGGGCACGTTCAGATCGTGATGACCCGTCTGGGGATCGCTCACCTTGATGCCGTCGATCATCACCAGCACCTGGTCGAAGGTGCCGCCACGCAGGGAGAGGTCGGCCTGTACACCCTCCGGTCCCCGCTGCCGTATGTCCACCCCCGGCACCGCCAGGAGGGCCTCCTGCAGCGACATCACCGGCATCCCCCGGAGCAGCGTATCGGAAATGACCGACACCAGACGATCAGGCACCGGCAACGGTCCCTGCGGCTGGCTGCCCACCACCTTTACCTCCTGCAGGTGCAACGTGTCTCGCTGGGCAGGAAGGGGAAGTGAACACAGGCGCAGGACAGGGAACAATATGAGGATCTGCCATGCTTTCATCCCGGGACAAAAATAGGAATTAGTTTAGAGTTGCGAGTATCGGGTTGCGAGTTGCGAGTATCGGGTTGCGAGTATCGAGTTGGGAGTTGCGAGTTGCGAGTATCGAGTTGCGAGTTGGGAGTTGCGAGTTGCGAGTTGAAATTTAAAAAGCTTTAGGGGGAGAAATACCGTCAGGGACAAGGCACCGCCTTGTCCTTGCCGGATGGACCGCCCTGTAACAAAGATCATAATTTTCTTTCAACATCCCTGGATCATATATCATTGAGTATCACCCCATAGCAAGGAACTAAAACTGCAACTACGTAGACAACTACGTAGTTAGCTACGTAGCTATTGTTTTATATAGTATTGTCTATCTATATTTTACAAAGATTTTATAAATGTAGTTTACATAAAGTAAATTCTAACTACGTGACATAAAGCTTGTATTGAGTTGGGGATGAGCGGGATGGAAAAAGTGGATCACAGGACAGATCCATGCTGCAAAGGTGCGGATTTTTGATTAATTTCGCTACCGGACCAAACGGATAAAATGCCATGACGAAGGAAGAGGCGCGTCGCCGCATCGACAGGCTGCGCAGGGAGCTGGAGAAGCACAACTACCAGTATTACGTGCTGAACAAGCCGCTGATCAGCGACTTTGAGTATGACACGCTGATGCATGAGCTGATGGAGCTGGAGAAGCGGTTCCCGGAGTTTGCCGACCCCAACTCTCCCAGTCAGCGGGTGGGCGCCGACATCAACAAGGAGTTCGTGCAGGCCGAGCATGAGTACCCCATGCTCTCGCTGGGCAACACTTACACCCGCGAGGAGCTGATCGACTTCGACACCCGCATACGCAAGGAGGTGCACGAGCCTTTCAAATATGTGGCAGAGCTGAAGTATGACGGCACGGCCATCAGCCTCATCTACGAGCATGGCGAGCTGGTGCAGGCCATCACACGGGGCGACGGCACGCGCGGCGACGTGGTGACGGACAACATCCGCACGATACGCAGCATCCCTCTGGTGCTGCAGGGCAGCGGCTGGCCGGAGCGTTTCATCATGCGCGGCGAGGTGTTCATGCCCTTCGAGGGTTTCAACCGCCTCAACGAGGAGCGCATCCGCAACGGCGAGGAGCCTTTCGCCAACCCCCGCAACGCCGCCGCCGGCACGCTGAAGCTGCAGAACCCCTCCCTGGTGGCCAAAAGGCCGCTCGACTGCTTTCTGTACTACCTGCTGGGCGAGGATCTCCCCACCGACTCGCACTACGAGAACCTGCAGATCGCCCGCACCTGGGGGTTTAAAGTGCCAGAGGTGATGGAGCGCTATGAAGGCCTGGAGGGGGTGTTCCGTTTCATCGACCGCTGGGATGTACAGCGCCACGAGCTGCCCTATGCCACCGACGGGGTGGTGATCAAGGTGGACTCGCTGCGGTTGCAGGAGCGGCTGGGCAGCACGGCAAAGAACCCGCGGTGGGCCATCGCCTATAAGTTCAAGGCCGAGCAGGCCAAGACGAAGCTGCTGTCGGTGGACTTCCAGGTGGGACGCACGGGGGCCATCACGCCCGTGGCCAACCTCGAGCCGGTACAGCTTGCCGGCACCGTGGTGAAAAGGGCTTCCCTGTACAATGATGATCAGATCAGGCAGCTCGACCTGCACCTGGGCGACACGGTGTACGTGGAAAAAGGAGGCGAGATCATTCCCAAGATCACGGGCGTAGACCTGACACAACGCCCGCCGGATGCTGTGCCCGTGGAGTTCGTGCGCAACTGTCCCGCTTGCGGCACGCCGCTGGTGCGCGAGGAGGGCGAGGCGGTATGGTACTGTCCCAACGAGGAGGGCTGCCCGCCACAGATCAAGGGCAGGATAGAACATTTCATCAGCCGTAAGGCCATGAACATCGAAGGACTGGGCGAGGAGACCATCGACCTGCTCTTCCGCGAGGGGCTGGTGCATGACATCACCGACCTGTACGACCTGCGGCCTGAACAGCTGGCACCCCTGGAACGCCTGGGTGAGAAGTCGGCCATGAACATCATCCGCAGCATAGAGAAAAGCAAGGAAGTGCCTTTCGAGCGGGTGCTGTATGCCCTGGGCATACGTTATGTGGGCGAGACGGTAGCCCGCACGCTGGCACGCCGCTTCCGGTCGATAGATGCCCTGGCGGAGGCCTCTTTCGAAGAGCTGGTGGAGACCGAAGAGATCGGTGAAAAGATCGCACAAAGCATCCGGCAGTTTTTTCAAAAACCCAAAAACCTGGAGATCATCCGCAAGCTGAAAGAGAAAGGAGTGACCCTGGAAGCGGCTCCCGAAGAGGCAGAGGAAGCCCCTCCCCTGCTCGCCGGCAAGACCTTCGTGGTCTCAGGCGTCTTCGAACATTTTTCGCGCGACGGGATCAAAGAGACCATCGTGAAGTACGGAGGAAAGGTCTCCTTATCGGTATCATCCCGCACATCCTACCTGCTGGCCGGTGACAAACCGGGACCCAACAAGATGGAGAAAGCCACAAGCCTCGGGGTCCCGGTCATCAGCGAAGATGAATTCCTGAAAATGATCGGGGAAAACCGTCCATAAAAAGATGAACCTCCTGAATATTTTGACGGAAGGGGAAAGAAAAGGATACGCTTTTTCTTATATTGCGACCCTGTATGTGCAGGAAAATTAAACGGAAAATAGGGTACCTGAACATTCTCAGGATCCGCCGGCGGCAACACCGGAAAAGACAGGTCTTTAACCTGAAGACCGGCCGCACCATAGGCATTGTTTTCGATGCTACCGACCCGAAGGACTTTGACCTGATCCTGGAGTTCCACATGAACCTGCTGAAAAAGGGTCGCAAGGTGACCATACTGGGATTTGTCAACGCCAAAGAGGTACCGGCGCACTACCTGTTCCGCAAGAATTTTATCTTTTTCACGAAGAAGATGCTCAACTGGTACGGGCGACCGCAGCCGGAGGAGGTGATAAAGTTCATCAAATACCCCTTTGACATCCTCATCGATCTGAGCCTGAAAGATGATTTTGTCTTTGATTATATCCGGGGGGTTTCGCCGGCGCGGTTCAAGGTGAGCCGTTACCGCGAGGGAGACAAGTATGCCGATATGATGTTCTCGCTGGAGGAGAACGACACGCTGGAATACTTCATCAAGGTAGTGACCAGCTACCTGGAGACGATCAACAGGCCGGAATTGGCAGACATGAACTATTAATAGGTCGAAAGTCGAAAGTCTAAAAGTCTGAAAAGTGGGAAAGGGCTCTGGGTACAAGGTACTGGGTGCTGGGTAGATCAGCAAAGAGCTATGAGAAATGAGCTATGAGTAGAGAGAGTAGGGAGTAAGGAGTAGGGAGAAAAGCGATGAGCTCCGCCTTCGTCGGGGCTACGGCGGACGAAGGATGATGAAAAAAAAACTCCACATGCTGCAAATCGCAGAATTGCGGGACTCGCAACTCGATACTCGATACTACTAACTCTGAACCATGAACTACGAACTATGAACTATGAACTATGAACTATGAACTATACTACCATGAAAGATAAGCTTACCGGTCTTGGCGTAGCCATTGTGACGCCGTTCCGGAAGGACGGCAGCGTAGATTTCCCTGCTCTGGGACGATTACTGGACCATTTGCTGGCAGGGGGCGTGCAATATCTTGTTGTGCTGGGTACCACGGGAGAGGCGGTGACCCTTAGCACCGATGAAAAACGGGCTGTGGTGGATTTTGTAGCAGAGCATACAGCTCATCGTGTACCCATCGTCGTGGGCATGGGAGGCAACAACACCCATCATGTCATCGACCAGATGCGGCATTTCGACTTTGAGGACATCGACGCGATCCTGTCGGTAGCCCCCTATTACAACAAGCCCACCCCCCGGGGGCTCTTTGAGCATTACCGCACCATCGCGGCCACCTCGCCGGTGCCGGTGGTGCTGTACAATGTGCCGGGACGCACGGGCGTGAATATCCCCGCGGATACCACGCTGGAACTGGCCCGTGCCTGTGAGAACATCGTTGCCATAAAAGAGGCTTCGGGGAACCTGGGACAGATCATGCGTATCGCTGCCGGCAAACCGAAGGATTTTCTCATCATCTCGGGCGATGACGCCCTGATCATCCCGATCATAGCAATAGGAGGTGCCGGCGTGATCTCGGTGGCGGCCAATGCCTGGCCTGCGGAATTCCGCCGGATCACCGACGCAGCGCTCACCGGCGACTATGCTGCGGCCAACCGCGAACATTTCCGCTTCCTCCGCATGATCGAGTTGCTCTTCGCCGACGGCAACCCCGGCGGCATCAAAGCGGTACTGAGTGAGATGGGGTTGATGGAGGATCAGTTGAGGTTGCCGCTGGTAGCGGTAAACAAAAACATTCTGGGATCCATCCGAAAAGAAATGAAAACGATGATCGATGATCGATGATCGTCTAACAGTTCGTCATTCGTCATTCGTCAATCATCGTTTATCCTTCCTATACATTCAAATCCTTCACCTTCACATTCCCCACTTCCAACGGCGGGGCGCCGGGGCGGCCGTGGCAGTTCTTGTATTTCTTGCCGCTGCCGCAGGGACAGGGATCGTTGCGGCCGATCTTCTTACCCACCCGTACCGGCTGGGGACGTGAGGGCTGTCCTCCGCCGGGAGCGGTATCGCTGGACCCTGTATAGGAAGGGGTCTCCGTTTTGGATGTCTGCATGCGGCTCATGTCGAGATGACGCCGCTGCCGTGCTTCCTGCACCTCGCTGGCATCCTGTATGGGTATCTGTCCCTTCATAAGGGTAGCGATGACGGTGCGGTTGACCTTGTTGATCATATCACTGAAGAGGTTGAACGACTCCAGCTTGTAGATCAGGATCGGGTCCTTCTGCTCATAGGTGGCGTTCTGCACCGACTGTTTCAGGTCGTCCATCTCGCGCAGATGTTCTTTCCAGGCATCGTCGATGGTGGCCAGGATGACCGTCTTCTCATACGATCGCACCAGTTCACGGCCTTCGGTCTCGGTGGCCTTTTTGAGGTTGGTGATCACCTGGTATACCTTCGTGCCGTCGGTGACAGGCACCACGATATTCTCATACAGATGGGACTGGTGTTCATAGACATCCTTGATCACAGGATAAGCCTGTTCGGCAATGCTCTGCTCTTTTCTCTTATATGTGTCCAGCACCAGTTTATTCAGTGCCTGGACAAGATCTTTTGCGTCCATATCCATGAACTCTTTCTCGCTCACGGGGGACTCAACGGAGAAAGTACGGAGCAGGTCGTAGTTAAACCCTTCAAAGTCGCCGGATGAATGGTAGGTCTCCACCAGGTTCTCCGTCACATCCCACATCATATTGGCGATGTCCACATCGAGGCGTTCGCCGTAGAGGGCGTGTCTGCGTTTTTTGTAGATCACCTCGCGCTGCGAGTTCATCACGTCGTCGTACTCCAGCAGTCTTTTCCGGATGCCGAAGTTATTCTCCTCCACTTTTTTCTGGGCTCTCTCGATGGACTTAGTGATCATCTTATGCTGTATCACCTCACCTTCCTTGAGGCCCAGGCGGTCCATGAGGCCGGCGATTCTCTCCGATCCGAAGACGCGCATGAGGTCATCCTCAAGGGATACAAAGAATTGAGAGGTACCCGGGTCGCCCTGACGTCCTGCACGGCCGCGCAGCTGTCTGTCTACGCGCCGCGACTCATGGCGTTCGGTGCCGACGATGGCCAGACCGCCGGCCTTGCGTACCTCGTCGGTCAGCTTGATATCGGTACCACGGCCGGCCATGTTGGTGGCGATGGTGACCACGCCGGTGCGGCCTGCCTGGGCGACGATCTCAGCCTCCCGCTGGTGCAGCTTGGCGTTGAGGACGTTGTGCTTGATGCCCTTGAGCTTCAGCATGCGGCTCAGCAGCTCGGACACCTCCACGGAGGTGGTACCCACCAGCACGGGCCGTCCCGCCTTCACCAGCGAGACGATCTCGTCGATGACCGCGTTGTATTTCTCCCGCTTGGTCTTGTACACCAGGTCTTCATAGTCGATACGTATCACCGGCACGTTGGTGGGGATCACCACCACATCCAGCTTGTAGATATCCCAGAACTCACCCGCTTCCGTCTCGGCGGTACCGGTCATCCCGGCGAGCTTATGGTACATCCTGAAGTAGTTCTGCAGGGTGATTGTGGCGAAGGTCTGGGTGGCCCCTTCGATCTTGACGTTCTCCTTGGCCTCGATGGCCTGGTGCAGGCCCTCCGAATACCGGCGACCTTCCATGATACGGCCTGTCTGCTCATCCACGATCTTCACCTTGTTGTCGATGACCACATACTCGACGTCACGCTCGAAGAGCGTATAAGCTTTCAGGAGCTGGTTCATGGTGTGCACCCGCTCCGACTTGACCGAGAAATCCTGGAGCAGACGGTCTTTGGCCTTGAGCTTTTCCTCGGGCGACATATCCGATTTCTCTATCTCGGCCATCTCCGCCCCCACGTCGGGCAGCACAAAGAAAGAAGCATCCTCTGCCGAGGTGGAGATCAGGTCGATCCCTTTATCGGTGAGCTCGATGGTATTGTTTTTCTCGTCGATGATAAAATAGAGCTCGTCGGTGACCTTGTACATCTCCTTGCTGTTGTTCTGCATGTAGAAGTTCTCGGTCTTGAGCATGAGGGATTTGTTACCCTCTTCGGAGAGCAGCTTGATGAGGGCCCTGTTCTTGGGCAGTCCTTTGTGGGCGCGCAGCAGCAGGAGGCCGGCCTTGTCGTTATCTCCCTCTTTCAGTTTCCTGCGTGCCTCGATGAGGATGTTCTTGACCAGTTTTTTCTGGGCTTCGACCAGCTTGATCACCTTGGGCTTGAGCTCGTCAAAGCCGCTGGTGTCGCTTTTCTCCGTAGGTCCGGAGATGATCAGGGGGGTACGGGCGTCGTCGATGAGCACCGAGTCGACCTCATCCACGATGGCGTAGTGGTGTTTGCGCTGCACCAGGTCTTCGGGGTTGATGGCCATGTTGTCACGCAGGTAGTCGAAGCCGAACTCATTGTTGGTACCGTAAGTGATATCGGCATTGTAGGCAGCCCTGCGCTCGGGGCTGTTGGGCTGGTGCTTGTCGATACAGTCCACCGAGAGGCCGTGGAACATATAGATGGGGCCCATCCATTCGGCATCCCTTTTGGCGAGATAGTCGTTCACGGTGACCAGGTGCACTCCTTTGCCGGCGAGGGCATTGAGGAACACCGGCAGGGTGGCCACCAGCGTTTTTCCCTCGCCCGTAGCCATCTCGGCGATCTTGCCCTGGTGAAGGACCACGCCGCCGATGAGCTGCACATCATAATGCACCATATCCCAGACGATCTCGTTGCCGCCGGCCACCCAGCGGTTCTTCCAGACAGCCTTGTCTCCCTTCATCTCCACGAAATCCTTCGAGACAGCCAGCTCCCGGTCAAAGTCGGTGGCCTTCACCTCCATCGTCTCATTCTCCTTGAAGCGCCGTGCCGTATCCTTGACAATGGCAAAGGCCTGCGGCAACACCTCATCCAGCACCTGCTCGATGAGCTTGTCCAACTCCTTCTCTTTCTTGTCTATTTCCCTGTAGATACGCTCTTTCTCATCCACGGGCACATCATCGGATTCGGTCTTTGCTTTCAGCGCATCTATCTCTTTCTCCTGCTCAGCGATCCGGTCACGTACATACTTTTTCAGTGCCGCCGACTTCTCCCGCAGCTCATCCGGAGAAAGCGACTGTAATTTTTCATACTCTTCCTTGATCTTGTCGATATAAGGCTGTATCTCCTTGATATCCCTTTCGGATTTATTTCCGAATATTTTTCTTAGAACAACATTTACAACACTCATGCCTGTACTCCTTTATCATTTTTCATTCAACTTACAAAGATAGCTTTTTCCGTTGACAATATTTTATTTTACTTACCAGGGAATGGATCTTAATTTTTCAAGGTGTCACAAAAAGAATGCCGAAAGAAAGGATGAATGTTGAATGTCGAATGTCCCAAGTCGAAAAGTGGGAAAAGTATGAAGAGTGGAAAGAGTCAGCGATGTCCTTCGATACGCCTTCGGCTACTCAGGAACCAGCTTCGGCGCGCGAAGGATGAATGTTGAATGTTGAAGGGCGAAGGGCAAATTTTGATTGCTGATTTTTGATTGATGATTTTTGATTGCTGATTTTTGAATGGGAAAGGGGGGCTTCACGCAGAGGGCGCTAAGTGAAGCGCAATGGACGCAGAGAAAAAGACGATGAAGAGATGAAGCGAAAAAGAGATGAAGAGAAATAATTTTGAATGATGATTGCTGATTTTTGAGTTTTGAATGGTTTCACGCAGAAAATAAGCATATTATCAACTTTTGACTTTAGTGTACTTTATCGCACTCAAGGCATTCCAGGTATTCCAAGTGACAAGGATGATAAATTAATGTCTGAATGCGATAAACTACTTAATTTCGCGACCGAAGGGAGCTAATTTCGTGAGGGCGCAGCCCGAACTAATTTCAGCTGCGTAGCAGCAAATAACTTTTAACTTTAGCGCACTTTAGGCACTCCAAGTACTCCACACTCAAAACTCCACTTATTTTTACCTATTTTGACGAAAAAACGGAGGGGCTTTGCTCCATTTTGTATATTTGCAGGATTGACTGACCTTTTTTACAACATGCTTATGAAATTTTTACTGAGTATTTTGTTACTGGCGCTTGTCCCTCTCATTACGGACGCCCAGCCCTGGATGCAATATTATCATGCACCCAAACAGGCCACGGATCAGGCGAGGTTCAAAGCTTTAAAGAAGGCTTTTCAAACGTATATGGAGAAAGAGCATGCAGCCGGAGGCATTGAGGAGGATGAGACCTCAGAACTTTTTGAGCGGTGGGTTTGGCTGGTGGAACCCCGTTTTTCCGAGGAGGGACAGATCCCTTCGGATATCCTGTGGCAGGAGATCCTGAAGAAGCAGGAAGCAAGAAGCAAGGGCGAATTACTGGGAGACTGGCATCTGGTGGGGCCTGTTGATCCCCCTACCCGCCTGGGCACAGGCCAGGTGATCGGCAGTGGCCGAATAGACTGCATCGCCTTCCATCCCACAGACAGCAACACCTTTTACATAGGAGCACCCACGGGAGGCATCTGGAAGACCACCGACGGGGGTCGTCACTGGACCCCGCTGGGGGATATGCTGGCCAGTATAGGCATTTCCGACATAGCCCTTTATCCGGGACATCCCGATACGATCTTCATTGCTACGGGCGACCGGGATGCCGGAGATCTTTATTCCGTGGGCATCCTGCGCTCGAATGACGGAGGAGCCACATGGGAGGAGACAGGCCTCAGCCTCAGCAGGGAAGAGAAACACCGGGTCAACAGGCTGATCATCCGTCCCGACCAGCCGGACACGATGATCGCTGCCATGAGCAACGGGCTGTATCTGATCACGAACGAAGGGATGGATGTCCGGCGGATCGTTAACGGGAAATTCAAGGATATTGAACTGATGCCCGGAAAATCTTCCGTGATTTATGCCGCTACTTACGGCAACGGGGCGACGGTCTACCGCTCGACAGACGGAGGGAAGACATTTCGGGAAATCAGCAACGGTCTTGATAAAAGCAAGATGGGACGGATCAAGCTGGCGGTCACGCCTGATAAGCCGGCAGCTGTCTATCTTGTGGGGACAGATAAAAAAACCAGTGGTCTTTACGGTGTCTACCGCTCTTTTGACAATGGCACCCACTGGACGATGTTGCTGAGCGGCGAGACCACCAATATTCTTGGCAACTCGGCCACCGGCGACAGTGATGACGGACAGGGGTGGTATGACCTGGCCATGGCCATCGACCCGGAGAATGCCAGTCACATGCTGGTAGGAGGCATTAATATCTGGGAAAGCACCAACGGCGGAGGATCATGGCATCTGAAGACCTGGGGATATCCCGAATACAGCGAACATGGTGTGGCCTACATCCATGTAGACCAGCATACACTGCGGTTCCAGCCGGGTACCGGGGCGCTTTTTGCCGGCAACGACGGGGGCCTGTACAAAAGCAATGACAAAGGAGGGAGCTTTACCAACCTGAGTTTCAACCTGCCCATCCTGCAGATCTACAGGATCAGCACAACAGATCAGAAGAGGGCAACGGCCATGATGGGCAGTCAGGACAACAGCACCATCCTGTGGCGGGATACCAGCTGGAATGTGGTGATCGGCGGCGACGGTATGGAGTGTATCATCGACCCTACGGACACGAATACCCTGTATGCTTCGTCACAATACGGCAATCTCAAGCGGTCGACAGACGGCGGTGTGACCTTCAACGGTATCAAGCCCGACAACGCAGGGAAAGGCGCCTGGGTCACCCCTTACGTTATGTCACCGGACGATCCGGCTGTCCTGTATGCGGGGTACGATGAGATCTACCGCACCCTGTCGCGGGGAGACGACTGGGTAAAACTGACGAACGGCCTCTCTGCCAACAGCAAATACAAAGTGATCCGGATCTCTCCGCGGGACCCGGACTTCATCTATGCCGGCATCAACGGCAATCTCTGGCGCTCGGAAGACGGGGGTATAAGTTGGAGAAGCATATATACCGGCCTGCCGTCAGCACTTTCCGTTACCGACCTGGCCATTTCCGCCAATGATCCCCGCGAGATCTGGGTGACCCTGTCGGGGTTTACCCCTTTGAGCAAGGTATATCATTCCACAGATGGCGGTAAAACATGGAACAACTATTCAGCGGGCCTGCCCAACGTACCTGTCAATTGCATTATCTATCAGAATAATACCAACGGCAGGGTTTATGCCGGGACAGATCTGGGGGTCTATGTGCGGGACCGCTCGATGACCACCTGGAAAGATCTCAGCAACGGTCTTCCCAATGTCATTGTCAACGAGATGCAGATCTACTATCCCGACAGTATGTTACGGGCAGGCACCTATGGACGGGGGTTGTGGGAAAGCAAACTGTTCTTCCACGATACGATCCCTCTTTATGCAGAATATTCATCAGATAAAATAAGATCATGCAAGGGAGGGATCTTCACTTTTTACAACGAGTACCCCGGCAAAAAAGACAGTCTGCGGTGGTACTTCCTCCCCGACGGGGAACCCCTGACCCTCACCAACGAAGACACAACAGAGGTAAAATTCGGGAGTCAGGGCCTCAAGGATGTGGCACTTGTGATCTATCATAACGGCATTCAGGACAGTCTCTACCGGGAAGCATACATCGAGGTGGACACTTTCATCGATCTTTCCATCCAGAAAAATTTTGCCCAATATTACTGGAAGGGAAATGATCTCATCCTGAAGGGAAAAGGAGCGGATCAATATGCCTGGATCATTCCCTCGAGGGGAGATACACTGTACGAAGAAAAGATCACTGAGCACCCGGATACGACCACGATCTATATGCTTCTGGGAACACAGGGGGAATGTTCGGATACCGATACGGTGACGGTGAACGTATGGCCCAATGACAACATCAGGTACGCTTTGTCCCTGGCCTACGGTGAGAACGGGCCTTTCGTGAACTATGAGGCGACGGTCGAAAACGGGGAACCCATGCCTCCTGCCGGCGATTGTAATACGGACAGCACCTGGTGTGACAAGTTCGGTACCGGCCAGGGTTACCTGGCCCATTCGGTATGGTTCCGTATTACGGCTCCTGCCACGGGCGTACTCTCGGTGGATACAAAGGGATTTGACAGCCAGATCGCCCTGTATGACTCACCTTCACCCGACAGTATCCTGGCAGGGAATTATACTCTGCTGGCTGCCAATGACGACTATCACGGCAGTGATCTGGACTATGCCGCTGCCCTGGAAGAGGTCAGGGGACTGACCCCAGGCGGGACTTACTGGTTACAGTTTGACGGCAGCGGCGGCAATCTGGAAGGCACCTTTTATGTCTATCTCTATGACAGTCCGCTGGCTGTCCCCAAAATATTCCCGGACCGGAAAGGAAGGAATAGCTTCACGGTCTATCCCAATCCCAACGAAGGTGCTTTCTCCGTGGTACTTCCGGAGGACATCCGGGCAGGGACCCTGCTGAAAATATTTGCTGCAGACGGGAAGCTCGTTCACCAGCAGGTCCTGCCGGCAGCCACAACAGGAGAGGATATCCCCTTCTCATTCCATTTTGAGGAGAAAGGATTGTATATCCTGCTGATCAACGCCGGCCGGAAAACCTTCTCCTGCCGGATGATCGTCCGGTGATCTTCGGCAGCAGGAAAGCTTCTGCCATGGTCTGCAACATTTTATTCCCTGGTACGTCTTTACGATGAAGAATGGGGCCTGAAAAAAACAGTATCGCGGACATTCACCGGCAACTGGTAGAGGGATGCCGCAGAGGTGACCGTCAGGCCCAGTTCGGTCTGTACAAATTGTATTATAAGGCCATGTACAACACAGCACTGAGGATCGTTAAGGCAGAGCAGGACGCGGAAGATGTGATGCAGGAAGCTTTCCTCTCGGCCTTTGAAAAGATCGGAGAGTTCAAGGGAGAGGTCAGCTTCGGCGCCTGGATGAAAAAGATCGTCATCAATCGTTCGCTGGACCTGTTGCGAAAGAAGAAGGTGATCTTTGAAGATATTGAGAAAGCAGAGATCAGGGAAGATGTTACTTCAGGAGAAAACGAGGCAGACAAGACGGAACAAGCGTACGATGCAGATAAAGTACGGGACGCCATCCAGGCATTACCCGACGGATACAGAACGATACTTTCCCTTTACCTTCTGGAAGGATATGATCATGAGGAGATCGCAGGCATCCTGGGCATCTCCCCTGTCACCTCCCGGACACAGTACTCCCGGGCCCGGAAAAAACTTAAGGAACAGTTAAGGAGGGAAAAATAACATGGACAAACTGGAACAATTTATAAAAGACAACAGGGAACTGCTGGAAAAAGAGCCGCCTGCAGGGCATGAAGAGCGTTTTGAACGAAAGCTGTACCGCTCGCAGCGAAAAAGCATTTTCTTTAGTCTGAGGCCCTATCTGCGCATTGCCGGTGTGATCCTTCTTTTTGTTCTCTCGGGGTTGTGGATACTGGAACACAGCGGGATCCTGCCACGCGGCGAAAAGGCCCGGAGATCCGCTTTTGAGTATGAATATCAGGAAACAGAATTATATTACAGCTCCCTGATCAATGCAAAGCTCTCTTCCCTGGAGACCATGCATTTTTTCGGGGACAGCACACAGAAAACGATCCTGCACAAGGAGCTCTCCGGCATGGATCCCCTGTATACCGAACTGCAGAAGGAGTTGCAGATGAACCCCGGGGATGAACGGCTCCTGCAGGCGATGAGGGAATATTATGAGATCAAGCTGGATGTTATCAACCACATCATCCGGCAATTATCCGCATTACAAACAAAAAACCATACCAGCCATGAGACTAAAACCATGTAAGGCATTCGTCACCTCCGCTCTTTTCCTGCTGATCGCCGGACAGCTTTTTGCCGGCCTCCCCGAAGAGGTCAAAAAAGTTTATCACAAACATTATGCAGCGGACAAAGCGACCATCCTTTCGGTCGAGAACCGTTACGGGGATGTCAATATGATCAACTGGGAAAAGGACAGCATCGTGATCGACGTAGTGGTCACCGTTGATTATCCCTCGGCCAAAGCCAGGGACCTGATCTCATACATCACGGTAGATTTCAGTGAGAAAGGGAATACGATCAGCGCGGTTACGAACATTAACGAAAAATTTTCCGGTAAGTGGACCCACAACGACGACAAGAAAAAGTTCAGGATCGACTATACGATACATGCCCCTGCCTACATACACCTCAGGCTGCTGAACAAGTATGGTGATGTGTTCATCAATGAGCTGTCGGGTCAGGCGGAGCTGGAAGTACGTTACGGTTTCATCCGGATCAACAGACTGAGCCGGGGCCATATCAAGCCACTCAACACCCTCACGCTGGCCTATTCGAAAGGAACGATCGAAGAGGCAGGGTGGCTCATGCTGGAGATGAAATATTCAAAGCTGGAGATCAACCATGGCAAGGCGATCGCGGGCGACACCAAATATTCTCACCTGACGATCGATAACATCAGCTCGGTGGTGTTTCAGTCGAAATATGATGAATTCAGATTCGGTAAGGTCAACAATCTGGTACTGGTTGCATCTTACGGGGACATCAAAGCCGATGAGGTAAGGAAAAAGATCTCGCTGGAAACCCGCTATACGGGTGTGGAGATCGACCATGTGCCGGCCGGTTTCATCAGCATTGATGTTGACAATGCATACGGAGGCGTCAAAATCAGGATCGATCCGGAGGCTTCCTATTATCTGAAAGGAAGCGCTTCGTACTGCAAAATGAACTACCCGGAGGCCCGGGTCAACCGCATCATCAAGAACAACTCATCGGAGGTGAGCGGATGGATCGGGACGGACAAGAATTCCGGATCCAGGGTGACAATACAATCCAAATACGGATCGGTAACGCTGTATTGAGAAGGTTTCAGGTTTCAGGTTCCAGGTTTGAGGTTTGAGGTTTGATGCGCCTGCGGCGCGTTTGGGGTTCGGGGTTTGATGCGCCTGTGGCGCGTTTGAGGTTTGAGGTTCGGGGTTTGAGGTTTGTGGAAGGTCGTTTTTACGGCCTTTTTTTTATTGTTAAAAAATAATAAAAACAAACCTATGTATATTTATTGACTACCTGTATATTACAGGACTCACGCTCCATTTATGCAATAGTATTTTTACATTTTTTTAACATATTTTAACACATCAGATCAATATAATTTATAAATTTCGGTCCCCAATTGGGGACTATGAGTACGATCTGATCTAGTTTATTAACCTAAAAAACTGTAGTTTATGGAAAAAAGATCCTTTCTTTTGCTGATCGTGTTCATTGCATTTCTGGGAAGTGCAATGGCACAGCAGAAAACGATCTCGGGGACTGTGACATCCGCAGATGACGGAAGTACGCTTCCCGGAGTGAGCGTAGTGGTAAAAGGTACCACCACAGGTACCATTACCGATATGAACGGTCATTATACCATAACGGTACCGGCAGATGCCAGGGTCCTGGAGTTTTCATTTGTCGGAATGGCCACAAAAGAGGTTGAGATCGGTGACAAGACCACGATAGATGTGGTTATGGAACCGAGTAACGTAGAGCTCGACGAGGTAGTGGTTACCTCGCTGGGTATCTCTAAAGAGAAGAAGGCGCTGGGTTTTGCGGTCTCGGAAGTGAGCGGCAAGGATCTTTCCACGGTGAAGCAGACCAATGTTGTCAACTCGCTTTCGGGGCGTGTGGCCGGGGTGGTCATCACCGAATCGCCGTCGGGTCCTGCCGGAGGTACGCGGGTGATCATCCGCGGTAACAACTCCCTGACAGGCAACAACCAGCCCCTGTATGTTGTAGACGGCATCCCGATCGACAACTCAGGTTTCGGGAGCGCCAACGGCTCTGGTACGGCCAACTACCGGAGGGATGACTACGGTACCGGTATTTCGGACATCAACCCTGACGACATCGCCTCCATCACGGTGCTGAAGGGCCCGAACGCTGCTGCTTTGTATGGTTCGCGTGCTGCCAACGGTGTGATCCTGATCACCACCAAGAAAGGGAAGGCCCAGAAAGGCATCGGCGTGAATTTCAGCTCTTCGACAGAATTCTCGCATCCGTTGCTCTTGCCTCATTATCAGAACGTGTACGGACAAGGTTCGGACGGCAATACTTATAATGATGTCGATGAGCTACGCAACCACGGAGGTTCGTGGGGTGCCCGTATGGACGGATCTAACCAGATCTACTGGACGGGTGAGACACGTCCTTATGTGGCACAGCCCGACAATGTTAAGGATTTCTTCCAGACCGGCTCCAACCTGGTCAACACCCTGGCACTGGAAGGGGGCAATAACAGTTACACCCTGCGTTTCGGTTACACCAACAACCACGCACGTTCCATCCTGCCCAACGCAAGCCTTACGAGGAACAGTTTCGACCTGCGTGCCGTAGGACATATCTCGAAGAAACTGACCGTCGACGCCAAGGTGACCTACTTTGTGCAGAAGGCCAACCAGCGGCCTTTCCAGGGAACAGAAGGTGTCATGGCTTACCTGTATGATATCCCGCGGAACCTGGACATCAACGACCTGAAAGACTATCAGAACCCCGACTATTCGGTGCGCACCTACACCAGCGGCACCAACGGCAACCCTTACTGGGTACAGTACCATGATGTCAACAAAGACACCCGTAACAGGACGCTGGGTTTTGCCAAGGCCACCTATGAGTTCACCGACTTGCTCTCGGCCTTTGTACGTATAGGTACCGACTTTGTCTCACAGAAGATCGAAACGATCAATCAGTACGGACACTGGTTTTACAGTACCGGTCGTTTCAATTTCCGTACTTATAATACAAATGAGACC
>JALVJE010000129.1 GCA_027028505.1 Bacteroidales bacterium | reverse complement strand
CGCTGGATGCTACGGTCTGCAGCGACGAAGCCTCCGGCATCGTCCTGGCCACCAACGGCACCTCCGTGGATGCCGACCACTACAATATCGTGGATATACGCAAGGCCTTCAGTCTCACGGCCCACAGCGGCAACGCCTCGCCCGGCAACGGCCAGGACCCCAACGCCATCGCCGGCGATATCTTCACCAACACCACCGCCTCGCCGCTGACGGTCGAGTACGACGTGGTGCCGGTGAGCGCCGCCGGCTGTGAAGGCCAGCTGGTCACCGTCACCCTGACGGTCAACCCCGAGCCGGTGCTCAACCCGTCGCTCGACGCTACGGTGTGCAGCGACCAGCCCTCGGGCATCGTCCTGGCCACCAACGGCACCTCCGTCGCCGCGGCCGACTATGACATCGTCTCCGTCACGCCCGACCCGGCGCTGGTGCCGGTGACCGTGGCCACCCCCGGCCCGGGCCAGAACCAGAACGCCATCGCCAACGATGTGTTCACCAACACCACCAACACCGCCCTGACGGTCGTCTATGAGATCGCTCCGCGCAGCGCCGCCGGATGTACCGGCGATACCACTGTCGTCACGCTGACGGTCAACCCCGAGCCGGTGCTGGATCCCGGTCTGGACAGCACCGTCTGCAGCGGTCAGGCTTCCGGCATTGTCTTGGGCACCAACGGCACCTCCGTGGGCGCCGCCTATTACAACATCCTCTCCATCACGCCTGCAGCGGGCCTCGTGCCTGCCTCCGGCAATGCTTCGCCCGGCAACGGCCAGGGCGCCAACGCCATCACCGGCGATATCTTCACCAATACCACGGCTGCGCCGCTGACGGTCACTTACAACATCGTGCCGGTGAGCGCTGCCGGCTGTGAAGGAGATATGGTCACCGTCACGCTGACGGTCAACCCCGAGCCGGTGCTCGATCCGGGTCTGGATGCCACCGTCTGCAGCGACGAAGCCTCCGGCATCGTCCTGGGTACCAACGGCACCTCCGTGGCGGCCGATCATTACGACATCCTCGCCATACGGAAACACTTCAGTCTGACAGGCCACGCCGGCAATGCCACGCCCGGCAACGGTTATGATCAGAATGTCATTGCCGGCGATGTCTTTACCAACACCACGGCCGTCCCGCTGACGGTCGAGTATGACATCGTGCCGGTGAGCGCCGACGGCTGCGAAGGCGCCCTGGTCACCGTCACCCTGACGGTCGATCCCGAGCCGGTGCTCGATCCCAATCTGAGCACGTCGGTATGCTCCGACCAGCCCTCGGGCATCGTCCTCAACACAAACGGCATCTCCGTGGGCGCCGCCTCTTATGATATCGTGGCCATACGTCCCGACGGCGGACTGACGAAGGTCGCCGGCGCCGTGCCGGGACCGGGTCAGGGACCCAACGCTATTGCCAGCGATATCTATACCAACACCACGGCCACGCCCCTGACGGTCGAGTATGATATCTCGCCCGTGAGCGCCGCCTCCTGCATCGGCGATACGGTCACGGTGGTCCTGACGGTCAACCCCGAGCCGGTCCTCGACCCGGCTCTGGACACCACCGTCTGCAGCGGCCAGGCCTCCGGTATCGTCCTCGGCACCGACGGCGTGTCCGTTGCTGCCGCCCGCTACCACATCAAGGCGATACGTATGGACACCCACCTGAGCGCCACCGCCGGCAATGCCGTACCGGGAGACAACCAGGGCGCCAACGTCATCGCCGGAGATATCTTCACCAACAGGACCGCCTCGTCCTGGACCGTGGAGTACGACATCGTGCCGGTGAGTGCCGCCGGATGTGAAGGCGATCTGGTCACTGTCACCCTGACGGTGCGTCCCGAGCCGGTGACCTCTCCCACGCTGGATGCCACCGTCTGCTCCGACGAGCCTGCCGGCATCACCTTCAGCACCAACGGCACCTCCGTGGCAGCCGCTACGTGGAACATCACCGACATACGTGTGGCCACCGGTCTCGTCGCCCACGGCGGCAATGCCGGCACGGGTGACGGCCAGCCGGCCGGCGCCATCGCCGGTGACCGCTTCACCAACACCACGCCCATCCCGCTGACGGTGGCCTACGACATCGTGCCCGTCAGCGCCGACGGCTGCGAAGGAGCCCTGACGACCGTCACCCTGACCGTCGATCCCGAGCCCGTGCTGGATCCCTCGCTCGACGCTACCGTCTGCAGCGACCAGCCCGGAGGCATCACCCTGCGCACCCTCGGCTCGGCCGTGAATGCTGCCGTTTACAATATCATCAGCATCACACCTTCGGGCAACCTGACGAAGGTGGCCGGCGCCGATCCCGGCGACGGACAGAATGCCGATGCTATAGCTGCGGACGTATATAATAATGTATCTGCTGTGCCCGGCACGGTGGCCTACGACGTCGCTCCCGTGAGCGCCGCAGGATGTATCGGCGACACCGTCACCATCACCCTCACGGTCAACCCCGAGCCGGTGCTGGCCGCCGGTCTCGACAACGGTGTCTGCTCCGGCGACTCTGCCAATATCGTCCTGGCCACCAACGGCCTCTCCGTGGATGCCGATCACTATGACATCACCGACATACGTGTTGCCGGTGGTCTCACGCCGCATGGCGGCAATGCAACCATTGGCAGCGGCTATGATCAGAACGTCCTGCGCGGCGACATCTTCACCAACACTACCAACGCCCCCCTGACGGTCGATTATGATATCGTGCCTGTCAGCGCCGACGGCTGCCGCGGCGATAGGGTGACTGTCACCCTCACCGTCGATCCCGAGCCGGTGATCCCCAACCTGGATGCCACCGTCTGCAGCGATGAGCCTTCGGGCATCACGCTGGTGACCGACGGCACCTCGGTGGCGGCCGATCATTTCGACATCACGGATATACGTGTTGCCGCCGGTCTCACGCCCCACAGCGGCAACGCCTCCACCGGCAACGGCCAGGGTCCTGCTGCCATCGCCAGCGACGCCTTCACCAACACCACCAACGCGGCTCTTACGGTCGAGTATGATGTGGTGGCCGTGAGCGGCGCCTCCTGCGCCGGTGATACGGTGACCATCACCCTCACCGTCGATCCCGAGCCCGTCCTGGCTGCCGGCCTCGACACCACCGTCTGCAGCGACCAGACAGGCGGCATCGTCCTGGCTACCAACGGCACTTCCGCAGATGCGGCAGGATACAACATCATCAGCATCACGCCTTCGGCCAACCTGACGAAGGTGGCCGGGGCCACGCCCGGCAACGGCCAGGGCGCCAACGCCATCGCCAATGATGTATACAATAATGTATCTCCCACGCCGGGGACGGTCATCTACGAGATCGCTCCCGTGAGCGCCGCCGGATGTATCGGCGACACCGTCACCGTGACCCTCACGGTCGGTCCCGAGCCGGTGCTCGATCCCAACCTGAACGCAGGGGTCTGCAGCGATGAGCCCTCCGGCATCGTGCTCAACACCAACGGCACCTCCGTGGCGGCCCTCACTTACAACATCACCGACATACGTGCCGATGCTGCGCTGGTGCCCGCCGCCGGCAACGCCGTCCCGGGTACGGGCTATGCCGACACCGTCATCGCCGGCGATGTCTTCACCAACACCACCGGCGGCTCGCTGACGGTCTCCTACGACATCGTGCCTGTCAGCGCCGACGGCTGCGAAGGCGATCTGGTGACGGTGGTCCTGACGGTCGGTCCCGAGCCGGTGCTCGATCCCGGTCTGAACACGACCGTCTGCAGCGGTGCGCCCTCCGGCATCGTGCTGAAGACCAACGGCACCTCGGTGAATGCCGATCATTATGATATTACCGCCATACGTGTCGCCGGCGGCCTCACGCCGCATGCCGGCAACGCAACGCCCGGCACAGGCCTCGCCGACAATATCATCGCCGGCGATATTTTCACCAACACCACGGCCTCACCGCTGACGGTCGAGTACGATGTGGTGCCTGTGACAGGCTCCTGCGCCGGCGATACGGTCACGGTGATCCTCACCGTAGAGCCCGAGCCTGTGCTGGCCGACCTGGATACCACGCTTTGCAGCGACCAGACCACGGGTATCACCCTCGCCACCAACGGCACCTCTGTGGGTGCCGGCACCTATA
This sequence comes from Bacteroidales bacterium, assembly GCA_027028505.1. GTDB lineage: Bacteria > Bacteroidota > Bacteroidia > Bacteroidales > VadinHA17 > DRPN01. The sequence continues at coordinate 26,198 of JALVJE010000129.1, read as the reverse complement.
ACATCATGGCCATCACGCCGGAGGCCGGGCTCCAGCCCCATGCCGGCAACGCCACCATCGGCGACGGCCAGCCTGCCGGCGCCATCGCCAACGATGCCTTCACCAACACCACCGGCGGCGACCTGACGGTCACCTATGAGGTGGTGCCCGTGAGCGGCGGCGGATGCCCGGGCGCCCGCGACACCATCACGGTGACGGTACGTCCCGAGCCGGTCCTCGATCCCAACCTCGACATGACCATCTGCAGCGATGTGGAGACCGGCCTGACGCTGGATGTGGCTGCCGGCTCCGTGCCTGCCGTGGCATACAACGTGGTCAATATCAACGTGGCTACGGGTCTCGTTGCCGATCCGGGCAACCACCCCGGCGGCACTAATCTGCCCGATACGGTCCTGGCCCATGACGTCTTCACCAACCGCACGGGCATCCCGCTGGATGTCGTCTATGATGTGGTGCCGCTGAGCGTTGACGGCTGCGAGGGCGACCTGGTGCAGGTGACCGTCACGGTCAACCCCGAGCCCATCCTCAACCCTGCTCTCGACAGGCATGCCTGCAGTGATGTGGCCAGCGGCCTGCAGCTCTCCGTGGCGGCAGGCTCCGTCGCCGCCGATCACTACGACCTCCTCAGCGTCGTGCCCGACGCCGGCCTCACGCCCCACGGCGCCAACCAGGTGCCGGCGCCCGGCCTCTCCGCCGGCGCCCTCGCCGGTGACGCTTTCACCAACACCAGCGGACTGCCTCTGCAGGTGGTCTACACCCTAGTACCGGTGAGTGCGGCCGGATGTGCCGGCGATACCGCCACGGTGCAGCTCACCGTCGATCCCGAGCCCGTGCTGGATCCGGGCATCGACAGCACCACCTGCAGCGATGTGGCCTCCGGCATTATCCTCGATGTGGCCATGGGCTCCGTGCCTGCTGCCACCTACGATATCTTCCTCGACCATAAGGATGCCGGTCTGGTGGGTACCGCCACTACGGGCGTCGCCCTCGCCGACAACGCGCTCGCCGGTGATATCTTCACCAACCGCACCGCCGGCCCGTTGCAGGTGGTATGGGATGTGACGCCCATCAGCGCCGGCGGCTGCCGCGGCGACGTACAGCAGGTGACGCTGACGGTCAACCCCGAGCCCGTCCTCGCCGGCAACCTCGACAGGAGCGTCTGCAGCGACCTGCCCACAGGCCTCGTCCTCGACGTCGCCTCCGGCTCGGTGGCCGCCGTCTCCTACCATGTCCTTAACATCAGCGTAGGCGCAGGCCTGGTCGCCGCTCCCGGCAACGCCGGTCCCGGCAGCAACCTGCCTCCCGACACCCTGGCTAACGATGTCTTCACCAACACCACTACGGCGCCCGCCACGGTCGTCTATGACGTGGTGCCGGTGAGCGCCGACGGCTGCGAAGGCGATATGGTGCAGGTGACCGTCACGGTCAGTCCCGAGCCGGTCGCCGATACGCCGGACGGTCTCACCTGCAGCGACCAGCCCTCGGGCATCAACCTGATCGCCTCGGGCAGCGCCGCTCCCGCCCTCACATGGGATCTCATTGCTGTCAACGCGGACGGCGCCCTCGTGCCTCACGCCGGCAACGCCACGCCGGGCACGGGCTACAGTGCTGACGTCATCGCCAACGACGCCTTCACCAACACCACCAACGGTCCGCTGCCGGTGGTCTATACCGTGGTGCCGCTGAGCGCCGGCGGCTGTGCCGGCGACACCGTCGACATCACCCTGACGGTCAACCCCGAGCCGGTGATCATCCCCGGCCTCGACAGCACCGTCTGCAGCGGCGCGCCCGCCGGCATCATCTTTGCCACCGACACCAACGGCGTGGGCGCCGCCAGCTATACCATCACGGGTATTGCACGCGATGCAGGCCTGCAGCCTGCCGGCGGCAATGCCACGACAGGTACCGGCAAGACCGCCTCGGAGATCGCCGGGGATGTCTTCACCAACAGGACCGCCGTGCCGCTGCATGTGGTATACAGCGTGCTGCCCGTCAGCGGTGACGGCTGCGAAGGCGATGTGGTGACCATCACCCTCACCGTCAACCCCGAGCCGGTGGCCGACCCGGGCATGAGCGGCTCGCTCTGCTCCGACGAGCCCACAGGCATCACCCTGACGGTGAAGAGCGGCAGCGCCGCTGCGGCAGCGTGGAACATCACCAACATCGCGATGGACGCAGGCCTGGTCGCCGGCGCTGACAACGCCACCACAGGCACGGGCCTTGCCGCCGACACGATCTTCAACGACACCTTCACCAACCTCACCGGCGGCGACCTGAGCGTCGTCTATGATGTGGTGCCGGTGAGCGCCGAAGGCTGTGAGGGCGCCCCGGAGCAGGTCACCCTGACCATCCATCCCGAGCCCATCCTCGCGGCCGGCCTGGATGATACGGTGTGCAGCCGCGGTCCTGCGGGCATCGTCCTCGCCACCGCTGCCGGCAGTGTGACAGCCGCCTCCTACACCCTTGCTGAGGTGAATGTGCCGGCAGGGCTGGTACCCTCGCCCACCAATGCTGTGCCGGGGCCTGCCAAGCCTTCGGGCGTCATCGCCAACGACAGCTACGTCAACACCACCGGCGCCGCCCTCGACGTACAGTACAGGGTCTTCCCGGTGAGCAGCGACGGCTGCACGGGCGATACGGCCACCGTCACGCTGACGGTGCGGCCCGAGCCGGTGCTGGCCGCCCTCGACGACACGGTCTGCTCCGGCAACCCGTCGGGCATCACCCTCGCCGTGGCCACAGGCAGCGTGGGCGCAGCCGGCTACAACATCTACAACATCTCTGTAGACTACGGTCTGACGCCTGACGGCGGCAACGCCACGCCGGGCAACGGTGTGCCGCCCACCACCATCGCCAACGATATCTTCACCAATATGACCGGCACGCCGCTGACGGTGCGTTACGATGTGGCGCCGGTGAGCGCTGACGGCTGTGTGGGCGAAACCACCACCATTACCCTGACGGTGCTGCCCGAGCCGCAGCTCGACCCGGGTCTCAACGCTACCATCTGCAGCGGCACAGAGACGGGCATCACCCTGAAGGTGGTTCCCGGCAGTGTGGCCGCCGTGGCCTACAACATCCTCAACATCGCTGTGGATCCGTCGCTGACGCCTGCGGCCGGCAACGCCGGCACCGGCATGGGCCTGCCCGCCGACACGATCTTCCACGACCGCTTCACCAATTACACCAACACGCCGTTGCAGGTGGTGTACGATGTGGTGCCGGTGAGCGCGGCGGGATGTGAAGGCGCCATGCGCCAGATCCTCGTGACCGTACAACCCGAGCCCATCCTGACGGCCGGCCTGGGTGAGACGGTCTGCTCGGGCGTGATGACCAACATCCTGCTCACGAACAGCAACAACGTGCCGGGGACCCATTATATGTGGGATGCTCCCGTCACCACAGGCGGCATGACGGGCGGCAGCGCCGGCTCGTCGGTGATGATCACCGATGTGTTCACCAACAACACCGGCGCGCCCCAGACGGCTACCTACCGCGTGGTGCCGGTGAGCGGCACGGGATGTCCGGGAGATACCGGCACCGTGGTGGTGACGGTCAACCCCAACCCCGTACCCGACATCCTGGGCGACGGCGTCAGCGCCGACACCATGTACATGTGCGGCAACCACGACCTGCTCCTCGACGGCAATCCTTCCGGCGGCTCGGGATCCTACACCAGCCACCTGTGGACGGGCAACACCGCCCCGCTGGATGCCGTCAACGTGCAGACGCCGGTGTTCAACACGCCCTACACGGGATCCTACCTGCTGATCTATACCGTTACCGACAATAACGGCTGTAAAGGCTCCGACCAGGTGGTCGTCAATGTGGACAGTCCGAAGGCCATCTACAGCGCCGACAACATTGCCGGCTGTGATGAGCTGACGGTACACTTCACCAACAACTCGATCGGTGCGGTGAGCTACCTGTGGGATTTCGGTGACGGCACCACCTCCACCGAGGCAGCGCCGGTACACGACTTCGACAACCTCACCACGCAGATACAGTACTTCGACGTGAAGCTCATCGCCGAGTCGGTCAACGGCTGCCGTGACAGCATGATCCAGACGATGACCGTCTATCCGACGGTGGAAGCCCACTTCTACATCACGCCGGATACCCTCTGCCACGGTGATCCCGATGTTATGCTCATTGCCGATCCGGGCGCCTCGGCCTACCACTGGGATTATGGTGACGGCAATGCCGAATACGGCGGCAATGTGGTGTCACACAGCTACACCAACACCACCACCGATCCCGTGACGCGCACGGCCACGCTCATCACCGAGTCGTTCTACTCCTGCCGTGATACGGCCACCTATCCTGTGACCATCTACCCGATGCCTGTCCCGGCCTTCACGCCGGTGCCGGCCGTGCAGACCTGGCCCAGTGCCACGGTGACCTTCAACAACCAGACCAACACGGGCACCTGGAGCTACAGCTGGAACTTCGGCGATGGCAACACCTCGACAGAGGTCTCGCCCGTCCACGAGTACAGCGCTCCGGGGATCTACACCGTCTGGCTGAAGGTCAACAACGACCGTTGTGTGGACAGTGTCTCCGTACAGGTGGAGATCAAGCCCATACCGCCTGTGGCCGGCTTCGAGAACGTGCCGCCGGCATGTAACCCCTATGAGGTGACCTTCGTCAACACCTCGCAGGATGCCACCTCCTATCTGTGGGACTTCGGTGACGGCACGGTGACCGACAAGGAGAACCCGGTACACACCTTCTATGAGGCAGGATCCTACGATGTGCGGCTGACGGCCACCGGCCCCGGCGGCACCGACCAGTACCTGCAGATGGTGACGGTGTACCAGACACCCACCGCCTTCCTGGGCGTGACGCCGGATACGGTGTACGCCGGATGGGACCGCGTGAAGTGCTTCAACCTCTCCACCTACGGCGATTACTACCTGTGGGAGTTCGGCGACGGCGACACCTCGACGCTGTACGAGCCGTTCCACATGTATGAGGAGCCGGGGGTCTATGACATCACCCTGAACGTCTCCACGGCACAGGGCTGCAAGGCCTCCTATACCCTCTCACCGGCGGTGACCGTCCTGCCCGCAGGCGGCGTACACTTCGCCAACGCCTTCCGGCCCAACAAGAACGGACCGACAGGTGGCGAGATCCCGCCGACGGGACAGATCAACACCGTCTTCTTCCCACCGATACACGAGCAGATCGACAACTACCACCTGCAGATCTTCGACCGGTGGGGTGAGATGATCTTCGAGAGCTGGGATATCAATATCGGCTGGGACGGCTACTACAAAGGCCACCTCTGCCAGCAGGGCGTCTACATCTGGAAGGTCGAAGGCAACTATGCCAACGGCAAGCCCTTCCGCAAGGCGGGGGATATAACGCTGCTCCATTAGAACCAAAAAAGCCTCCTGAGGGAGGCTTTTTTGGTTTAGTTAAAAGTTAAAAGTCCCGCAACTCTGGGATCTACGATCCCTATAGAGTTGCGAGGATCCTCGAAAAACTACGAAAATGCCGATTGTGGCATTTGCTGTTTTTCGGGATGCCTAAAGTTAAAAGTAGAGACGCACGACCGTGCGTCTACGGAGGATTTCTGTAACCCCTCCGGGGTAAAGGAATAATGTGGGCCTTATTACCCCGGGTGGTACCGGGGCTATTATCTTCAGCCCCTCCCCGTCCGAACGGATAACTCCGTCCATCCGGGCGGGCCTTGCTCCGCCGAAGCAGCTACGCAAAGGCGAAGCGGGGCTAGTATTCTATGCCCTCGGACAGCAGATAATGTTACGACCCCGGAGGGGTCGAAATATAGTAGCCGCAGTTCCACCTGCGGTATAAGGCATTCTCAAAAAACCACAACCCCGGCGGGGTTGAAGAAAAGAGTGTGGATATATATAGTGGAGTGTGGAGTTGAGAGGGTGCAGGGCCCTGGGGCTTGGTAACAGGGTGCTGGGTGCTGCCCGTCCGACTGGCGTCAGCCGGGCGGGGGTGCTGGCTTCGCTCGCCGTAGCCGGTTCCTGAGTAGCCGCAGGCGTATCGAAGGAAGGCGAAGGCGGGGTGCTGGGTGTCAGGAAGCTCGATGCTTGAAGTTCGATGCTCGAAAGAGAAGTTGAAAAACGGAGAAAGTTCCATAGGTTACACGTTGCTGGGTACGGGAGAATTAACTCTTCAACCTTTCAACCTTTCAACTTATCAACTCTTCACTATACCTATTTAAATACCTATTAAAATAGGCAATTAAATAGATATTTAAATACCTATTTTATGAGTGTGGAGTGCCTGGAGGTTGGAGTGTGGAGTTGGTAGTTTATCGATCGCCCTTATTCTTTGCGTCCTCAGCGAAATCCTTTGTGCCCTCTGCGTGCAGCCTCCCCAATCAGCAATCAAAATTCAAAAATCATCAATCAAAATTCGTCATTCATCTCTTCATCGATCTTCTCTGTGTCCTCTGCGAAGCCCTCTGCGCTCTCTGCGTGAAGCCTCCCCAATCAGCAATCAGAATTCAAAAATCATCAATCAAAATTCCTCATTCTTTGCCCGCCGTAGCCTTGGCGGAGGCGGGGCTCCCTACTCCCTACTTCCTTACTCCTTACTACATTTCCTTACCGATATAAGGACAAGGCGGTGCTTTGTCCCTTACGGTATTCGCGCTCAATTAACTCATCTCTTCATCTCTTCATCGTCTCCTCACCTCTGGTACTTCTTCAACTCCCTAAGCACATACCTCACACTCTCCTCCACGCTCTGCTGTGAGGTATCCACCACGATCTCCGGGTGTTCCGGGGCCTCGTACGGGTCGTCTATGCCGGTGAACTGCGTGATCTCCCCTCGCCGGGCTTTGGCATAGAGTCCTTTGATATCCCTTTGCTCGCACACCTCCAGGGGTGTGGCCACATACACCTCCACGAAGTTATTGCACATCTTCCGCACGAACTCCCGCGACTCGCGGTAGGGTGAGATGAAAGAGGCCAGCACTGTGACGCCGTTCTTCTCCAGCATGCTGGCCAGGAAACCCACGCGCTTCACGTGGCGGTTGCGCTCCTCCTTGGAGAAGCCGGTCTTGGGAAAGATCTCCCGCACCCTGTCGCCGTCGAGGTGTTCCACCTTCACCCCCTCCTTTTTCAGGTGATCATACACCCTCTCCGAGATGGTGCTCTTGCCGGCGCCGGAGAGGCCGGTGAACCACACCACCGCCGGACGGGGTTCCTTGCTACCGAAGCTGGTCCTGTTCCAGGCACGTTCGTGGAAATAGTAGAGCAGCATCTTCAGGACGATCTCGATGCCTCCCAGCGTGAAGGCCATGCCCAGACGGCCGGTGAAGAGATAAACCAGCAGGATGGTAGTCAGCGTGGCCAGCAGACGCCAGGAGAGGGTCTTCAGTACGGAGCGGGTGGTAGTTTCCTGAAACATATGGAACGATGATTGATGCTTGCCTGCCGGAGGCAGGAACGATGAACAAAAAAAAAATTAGAAGGGTTTGAAGCCGATGATCTCACGCACTTCGCGGAGGGTGGCGGAGGCGCTCTCGCGGGCTTTTTCGGCTCCCTGTTGCACTACGCGCCGCAGGTAAGCACTGTCGTTGCGTATCTCTTCCGCCCTGGTGCGTATGGGAGCCGTGAACCGAATGATATCCTCGGCCAGTTGCTTTTTCATGTCGCCGTAACGGATCTGCGCCTTGTTGTACATCTCCAGGAAATGATTGTAGGTGTCCGGTGTCGAGATCACCTGCATGATGGTGAATAGGTTCTTCACCGGCTCGCTCATCTCCTGGTTCTCGCGGGTGGGACCGCTGTCGGTGACAGCGCGCATCACCTTTTTGCGGATCACCTCCGGCGGGTCGGTGAGGTAGAGGGCGTTGCCCTCGCTCTTGCCCATCTTGCCCGAGCCGTCGAGGCCGGGGATCTTGACGAGCTGCTGCCCGAAGTTGTAGGCCGTGGGCTCGGGAAAGAGATCGACCCCGTACATCGTATTGAAACGCCGGGCAAAGCGGCGTGTCATTTCGAGGTTCTGCTCCTGGTCCTTGCCCACCGGCACCTTGGTGGCCTTGTGGATGATGATGTCGGCGGCCATGAGGACTGGGTAGGTGAGCAGGCCGGCGTTGACATTGTCGGGCTGGTTGCGCACCTTCTCCTTGAAGGAGGTGGTGCGGGTCAGCTCGCCGATGTATGCGTTCATGTTGAGCAGGAGGTACAGCTCGGTGACCTCCGGCACATCGCTCTGGATGAAGACGGTGGCCGTCTCCGGGTCGATGCCGCAGGCCAGGTACTCGGAGAGGATCTGCCTGACGCTCTCATGCAGGTTGGCCGGCGTGGGATGCGTGGTGAGAGAGTGGTAATCGGCAATGAAGAAAAAACAACGATGCTCGTGCTGCATCTTCAGGAAATTCTTCACCGCACCGAAATAATTCCCCAGATGCAGATTCCCCGTTGACCGTATTCCGCTGACGACTGTTTCCATGGGTAGATTTTTAGTTCCGCAAAGATAAAAAAAACAGTTCAGTTAATGGTTCACAGTTCACAGTTCATAGTTCGTAGTTCATAGTTCATGGTTTTATTGTTCGTCCTTCATCATTCTTCATTCATCCTTCCAAAAATGTTGTACCTTTGCAGGGAGAAAATGTAGAGAGTCATGAACGGAGAGAGCACAAGGCAGAAAAAGGTGGGACGCCAGATACAGCGCGACCTGGGGAAGATCTTCCAGGAGAGTTCGCGGGAGTTGTTCGCCGGGAAGATGATCACCGTGACGCGGGTGCGCATGAGCCCCGACCTGTCGCTGGCGCGGGTCTACCTGAGCGTTTTCCCGCAGGTGCAGCAGGAGGAGTTCGACGCCCTGGTGAACGTCCACAAGAAAGAGATACGGTACCGACTGGGGCAGTACCTGCGCAATCAGTTGCGGTCGATCCCCGAGCTGGCCTTCTTCCTGGATGATTCCCTCGATTATATCGAACGAATAGACGATCTTCTAAAAGAATAAAAACAGCAGGACGATGAAATATGACCCGATCAAGCGGTCGCTGGGGAGCGTGTTCAACAAGACACCGTGGCTGAGGAAACTGTTTTACCGGCTGCTGGACCTCCTCCTGTTGCGTGCCTGGTATGTGAAACGTGAGCTGCGGTCCTGGAAGGCACGGGGGCGGGAGCCCCTGCGCGTGCTGGACGCCGGCTCCGGCTTCGGCCAGTACACCTGGTACCTCTACCGTCTGGGGCCCGCCTGGCAGATCGATGCTGTGGACGTCAAGGAGGAGCAGATCGCCGACTGCAAAGCTTTTTTCTCCACCTTTGACAAGGAAGAGCGGGTGCATTTCTTGGTGGGAGATCTGACAAAACTGGAGGCAGAGGATACCTACGACCTGATCCTTTGCGTGGACGTGATGGAACACATCGAAGAGGATGAGCAGGTTTTTGCCAACTTCCGGAGGGCCCTGAAGCCGGGGGGCATGCTGCTGGTGTCGACGCCCTCCGACCAGGGCGGATCGGATGTGCATGACCACGAGGAGGAGAGCTTCATCGACGAGCATGTGCGCGACGGCTATAACATCGATGACATACAGGAGAAGCTGAAGCGGGCCGGCTTTGCGGAGACAGAAGCTTATTACTCCTACGGCAGGGCGGGGCAGATGGCCTGGCGCCTCTCGATGAAGATCCCCATCCTGATGCTGAACGCCTCGAAAATATTTTTTGTAGTGCTTCCGTTCTATTACCTGCTGGCCTGGCCCGTGGCGTATGTGCTGAACTGTATGGATGTGCGGAGGAAACATAAGACAGGGACGGGGTTGGTGGTGAAAGGAAGCTCGAAGCTTGATGCTTGAAGCTCGAAGTTCGAATAATTCAAAACGGTGAAATCATAACTCGATACTCGATACTCGATACTACTAACTACCAACTACCAATCCCGAAAAACAGCAAATCTGTGATTTGCGTAGTTTTTCGAGCCCGTCCGAACGGATGACTACGTTCATCCGGGCGGGGATTCTCGCAGTTCCAACGGGATCAAAGATCCCGGGAACTGCGGGACTATGAACCATGAACTTTGAACTGTGAACTAAAACAACTCCAGGCATCCCGAAAAACAGCAAATCTGTGATTTGCGTAGTTTTTCGAGGATCCTCGCAATTCTAACGAGATCAAAGATCTCGAGAATTGCGGGACTCTAGGCACCTAATATTGGAAGGTTTCCGTAGTTTAACTGACAGAACGTCCCGGATATCCCGGGGAGGTGCGGGTTAAAGTCCTTGCCGGAAACCTTCTTTTTAAGCTCGATGTGCCGCAGATTTTGATCTGCGAGCATCCTCGCAATTCTAATGAGATCGAAGATCTCAAGAATTGCGGGACTTGAAGCTCGATGCTTGAAGTCGTAGCGTAGCGAAGATCCCGGCTTGCCGGGATTGAAAGGTTTGGGAGTATTACAACTTAATTTCAGCCGCTTTAGCGGCTTAATTTCGCGAGCGCAGCTCGCTAATTACGTTTGCAAAGCAAACTAATTTCAGGCAGAGTTGAGAAGTTCCTTTCTCTTCATTATCTTCGGCAAAAAAACGGTTTGAACTTCCCCTTCTACATAGCAAAACGTTACCTGGTGGCGCGGAAATCCCACAACGTCATCAACCTGATCTCCGGCATCTCGGTGGTGGGGGTGATGACGGGCACCATGGCGCTGGTGATCATCCTCTCGGCCTTCAACGGCTTTGACACGCTGGTGCACTCCCTCTTCAATTCCTTCGATCCCGATCTGAAGATCACACCTGCCACGGGCAAGACCTTCCCCGACACGCTCTCTTCGCTGCAGCGCGTGAAGGAGCTGCCGGCGGTGATGTTCGCCTCGGGGGTGATCGAGGAGAACGCTCTCCTGCAGTATGATGAGCGGCAGTACATCGCCACGGTGAAGGGGGTGGAGGATGTCTATACCCAAATGAGCGGTATCGACACGATGATGGTGGACGGCCGCTTTGAACTGCACCGGAAAGGAGCGCCCATGGCTGTGGTGGGGCAGGGCATAGCCACCAATCTGGGCATAGGCCTTCATTTCATCACTCCTATCAAGGTGTATGTGCCGCGGCGTGGCGGTCGTGTCTCCCTTGATCCCGCGAAGGCCTTCAACAAAAGCTACATCTTCCCCTCGGGGGTCTTTGCCATACAGCAGGACTTTGACCTGAAGTACATGCTCGTGCCCATCACCTTTGCCCGCAAGCTGTTCGGTTACGACCATGAGCTGTCGGCACTGGAGCTCAAGCTGCGGCCGGGGACGGAGGTGAAGAAGGTGCAGGAGCAGATACGGCAGATCCTGGGACCCGCCTTCCAGGTGAAGGACCGCTATGAGCAGCAGGCTCTCCTCTACCGCATCATGAAGACGGAGAAATGGGCCATCTTCCTCATCCTCACTTTCATCCTGGTGATCGCCTCCTTCAACGTCATCGGCTCGCTGTCGATGCTGATCATCGAGAAGCAGGAGGACATCGCCACCCTGCGCAGTCTGGGGGCGGGGGTGCCGGTGCTGCGACGTATCTTCCTCCTGGAGGGATGGATGATCACCGTGGCGGGCGCCGCGGCGGGGGTGGTGCTGGGCCTTTTCGTATGCTGGGTACAGCAACAGTTCGGCCTGGTGAAGATCCCCGGCAGCGGCTCCTTCGTCATCGACACCTATCCCATCGTCATCAAGGCCGTCGACGTGGCCGTCGTCATCCTCACCGTCCTGGCCATAGGGTATGTGGCGGCATGGTATCCGGTGAGAATGATGCTGAAGAAAGGATGATCGATGATTGTCGAACGATGATCGATGATTTATTACACCCAGCACCTTCTTCAACTCCACACTCCACACTCCAAACTCCAAACTTTTCAATTTTATAGCCCCAGGTTATCCCCAAAATCCTTATGTTTGTATAGCCACACAGGAGTCCTTATCTTTAGCAGGTCATAAATATTTGCCGGTGCCGGGAAAGAGCATGAAATACAGCAGGTTTTTCTTCTGGACCCTTCTCCTTTTTTTCCTGGGGATGCGGGGCTACGCCTTCACCCTTGACATTGTCGTGGACAGTGTCTCCTGCAACGGCGCTGCCGACGGGAAGATCGTGGTACATGTCAACGGTGGCACCCCTCCCTACATCTTCACCTGGAACACGGGACGTCGCGATACCACGAACAACCCCGCCGACTCCCTCATCAACCTGACGGCCGATAGTTACTGGGTGGTGGTGGACGATGCGGAGAAGAACTCTGATTTCTCCACCATCACGGTATATGAGCCGGATGTCCTGACCCTCGACTCGCAGACGGCTGAGGATGCCACCTGCCACGGCGCCAACGACGGCCGCATCACCATCACCGTGTCGGGCGGTACAACACCTTATTATTACTCCATCGACGGCGGAGCGACATACACAGCCAACGGCGGCGTGTTCACCGGCCTGTCGCCGGGCAATTACGATGTGGCGGTGCAGGATGCGCATGGCTGCAGCGCTACGGGTAATACCCTGGCCATTCATGAGCCTCCGCCGGTGACGGTCTCCGTCAGCAGTGTGACCGGTGTCACCTGTCACGGCGGATCCGACGGCGGCATGACCCTCACGGCTTCCGGCGGGGCAGATCCTTATCTTTACTCTATTGACGGTGGCACCACCTTCCTGGACAACGGCGGCACTTTCACGGGTCTCGCTGCCGGCACCTATCCCACGGCGGCCCGCGATGCCAACGGCTGTACAGGTACCGGACCGGATGCGGTGGTCACAGAACCGCCGCCGGTGACGGTCACCGTAGATACGGTGGTGGCCGTGAGCTGTCATGGAGGTAGCGACGGTGAGATACACCTCATGGGGGGCAGCGGCGTGGCTCCCTATACGTATTCCCTCGATGGTGGCACGACCTTTTCAGATAACGGCGGCACCTTCTCCGGCCTGTCTGCCGGCACCTACCACCCGGCGGTGCGGGATGCCCACGGCTGTATCCTGACCGGTGGCACCCTGACCCTCTCCGGTCCGCCGCCCCTGACGCTTACGGCTGCGGTCACCGGCGTCACCTGTGCCGGCAGCGCCGACGGCACGGTCACCCTCACCGCCTCCGGCGGCACCCCCCCGTATGAATATTCACTCGACGGCGGCGTTTCTTTTGTAAATAATGGCGGGAATTTCACGGGTCTCGCTGCCGGCGACTATCTTCCGGCGGTGCGGGATGCTCATGGCTGCACTACCACCGGCGATACGGTACATGTGGTTGAGCCGGCCCCGCTGACCTTCACGACCGTTCCGGAAGAGATCTCCTGCCACGGAGCCGGCGACGGCCGCATCACTTTCTCGGCTGCGGGCGGCACAGCACCTTATGTTTACTCTGTCGACGGCGGTACAACCTTCCTGGACAACGGCGGCCTGTTCGCCGGTTTGGCGCCGGGCAACTACGATCCGGCGGTGCGTGATGCCCACGGCTGCACCGCCACCGGCGGTACGATCGTCCTGTCGGAGCCGGCCGTGCTGGTCACGGACTCGGTGACGGCACAGGCCGCTCTGTGTGCCGGCGAGGCTACGGGTCAGGTGCGTATCTACGTGTCGGGTGGCACGGGACCGTATACCTATTCGCTGGACCACGGGCAGAGCTATACGGACAACGGTGGTCTCTTCACGGGTCTGGCGGCCGGCACCTACGCGCCGGCGGTGCGTGATGCGCAGGGATGTACCGCCATGGCTTCGACAGTCACCGTCGGGGAGCCGGCCCCCCTGATCTTCTCCGTGGATACGGTGCGGCCGCACTGCACCCGCCACAGCTTCGACGGCGGCATCACGGTCACGGCCTCCGGTGGCACAGCTCCCTACCTTTACTCCGTGGACGGCGGCACCTCGTGGCAGGTGCAGAACACCTTCACCGGTCTGGAGGGAGGCTTCTACCTGACCATGGTACAGGATGATCATGGCTGCCAGGCCGGCGCGCTGGTGTCGCTCACGGGCCGTATCGATGTGCAGGCCGATGCCGGCAGTGATACGGCCGTCTGTCCGGGAGGCAGCGTGACGCTCCACGGCAGCGGCGGTGATACGTATGAGTGGTCGCCACCGCAGTGGCTGGATGATCCTGCCTCGCCCGATCCGGTGGCCACACCCCCGGCGACGACCGATTTCATCATGACCGCCTATCGCCAGGGATGCTACGGCACGGACACCGTGCAGGTCAGGGTCTATCCGGTGCATGGCCTGGACGCCGGCAATGACACGTCGGTGATGGAGGGCGGCTCCGTGCAGCTGCATGCCAGCGGCGAAGGCTTCACGGCCTGGAGCTGGTACCCGCCCGAAGGACTGGAGAGCACGGCGGGACAGACCGTGACAGCCCGTCCGTCAAAGGATATGATCTACTACGTCGATGGCGTTACCACCGAAGGGTGCGTGGAGACCGACTCGGTACATGTGGAGCTGATACGCAAGATCTTCATCCCCTCGGGGTTCACGCCCAACGGCGACGGCACCAACGACACCTGGCACTTCGGACATACGGAGTACTATCCCGACATTGTGGTGCAGGTGTTCGACCGGTGGGGCCAGCGGGTTTTCTACAGCCGCGGCTACGACCGGGCCAAAGAGTGGGACGGTACCTACAACGGCAAAGACCTGCCGTCGGGGACCTATTATTATGTGGTGCGGCTGAACGATGTCAACGGTTCGCCGCCCCTGACAGGACCTGTAACGATCATAAGATAACAGGATGAGAAGGATAAGTACAGGCATATCATTGTTTTTCCTCCTTGCTGTGGTGGTGGCAGGGCAGCAGATGAGCACGTACAGCCAGTTCATGTTCAATAATTATGTTCTCAACCCTGCTGTGGCCGGCACGGTCAATCATTACCAGATACGCGCCGACAGCCGTTTTCAGTGGGCCGGCATCGTGGAAGGCCCCCAGACGGTGAGCTTCAGTGTCTTCGGGCCCCATGCCAAAAAACCGATGGGCTTCGGTGGCTACATCCTCAGTGACATCACCGGCCCTACGAGCCGCACCGGCATCTATGGCAGCTATGCTTACAACATCGGCCTCACCGATGCCATACGGCTTTCCATGGGCCTCTCTTTCGGTATGCTGCAGAACAAGGTGGACGGCACGAAGATCACCCTCTACGACCCCAACGACCATGCACTGCAGGAGAGTGTCTATTCGTCGGTGGTGCCGGATGCCTCCGTGGGCGCGTATGCCTACGGCGAGAACTGGTATGCCGGCTTCTCGGCCTTCCAGCTCTTCGCCAACTCGCTGAAGATGTATGATGAGAAGAACGGCCTGAACAAGCTGAAGACCCACTTTTACCTGATGGGCGGATATATTTTCCATGCGGGCGACGACTGGGCTATCGAGCCGGCGGCCCTGTACAAGAAGACCGCCGTGGTGCCTGCGCAGATCGATCTGAACGTCAAGGTGACCTACCTGGACAAGGTGTGGCTGGGAGCCACGTGGCGCTCGTCGGATGCCATCGCTCTGCTGGTGGGATATATCCATGCCGGGAAATATTATTTCGGCTATTCGTATGATATAGGCATCAACGAGATCAGAAGATATAACTCCGGCACCCATGAGATCATGGTGGCGGTGCATTTTAATGATATCAAAAAATGAGTTGATGAGTTGATAAGTTGGCCACCAACCACTAACTCCACACTCCACACTCCACACTCGAAACTACAATGGCAGAATTCAAAAATATGGGATGGAATTTTAAACCAACAAAATTGGTTTTTCTGGTGATCCTTGCCGGACTTGTCATTTCCTGCGGCAGCAAGGAGAAGAAGGAGCCGGGGCGGGTGATCCCGGCGCAGGAGCTGGTGCCGGTGCTGGAGGATATCTACCTGGCCGACGGCATCTTCTCCCTGCGCTATCTGCGGGAAAAGATGCCCGGCACCGACTCGATGAGCAACTACCGGGACATCCTGAAAAAATACGGCTATACGCTGGATGACCTGAACAAAACGATCGATCATTATACTTCGGATACCCGGATGAATGAGCTGCAGCTCATTTATGAGCAGGTGGTCAAAGACCTGCGGGATACGCTGGAGAAGACGTTCGAGGAGGAACACATCCAACGGGCTCCCACCGATACCACTGATCTGTGGCCGCGGAAAAGAGAGTTCCATCTGCCGCGGGAAGGACAACGGAACAAGATCCCATTCAATGTCCCACTGCGGGGGCCGGGGGTCTACTCCCTGACCGTGAAGGTGAAGGTGGCCAAAGAGGACGGTTCGAAAGATCCCTACATACACGTGTGGTTCTGGAAGAGAGACGGGACGCCGGAAGGGAAGAGGATAGAGTGGGCGAAAAGAAGGATCCCCAAAGACGGGCGGTGGCATCAGTTCATCCTGGCCAGGAAACTTACCGATCCTTCCTATACGCATCTGAAGGGTTATCTGCTGGATGATGAGAACAAGGACAAGAAATATATCAAGCGGGCGGACATCAAGGGGTTGAAGCTCTACAGACGACCCCTGCTGCAGGAACATGACCAAACACCTATAATAAGATGATGCAGAAGGTGTCGGCCCATTATGTTTTTCCCGTTTGCCGTCCGCCCATACGTCACGGTATCGTGGTGACGGATCAGGAGGGGGTGGTCCGCGAGGTGCTGGACCCCGGCGAAGAGGTCCGGGAGATCGCCCGGACTGTCTTTTTCAATGGCGTGCTGGTGCCGGGGTTTGTCATTTTCCTCGGGCTGGAAGGAGAGATGCTCACGGAGCAGCGGGCCGGACGATGGGGACAGATACTGCGTGAGACAGGCTGCCGCGCCGCGGTCGTGGCCGGAGAGGACAGGATCCTTTGCATGGACCTTTTTACGGGAGAGATGCAGGAGGTAGCTCCGGAGAAGGCGGAGAAGCTCCGGGAGAAAATGGTAGTGATCAGAAAAAAGAGGGGTGAGATGCCCGGTATCCGGGATCTGTTCCCGGTTCACAGGGGAGGGGGCAATGGGCGAAGCTTCTTTGAGGCGCGTCTCACAGCGCTCACCCGCTCCGGCGCCGAAGCCCTGGGGATGGAGAGGGCAGGCTGCCTGGCGCCGGGATACCGGCCGGGTGTGGTGAAGGTGAAGGTGGAGTTTGGGAAGTTTGAAGCGAAAGGAAGCGCGAAGCTCGAAGCTTGAAGCTCGAAGCTCGAAGGAATGAAAACCTGGAACCTGGAACCTGGAACCTGAAACTATGACTATGAACTTTTAACTTTAGGCCTTTAAGATATCCCTTTTCCTTTCAGATACTCCGGGATCTCCGGATCGGCATGCCGGACATGTTCGTCGAGCCAGGCGGAGAGGAAATCATACAGATCATGGCAGACGCCGGTGTCGCCGGCGGAGAATTTCTCCCGGAGGGACCGTATCTTATCAATAAAAGCCGCATGCTGCTCCTGGTGTTTCTCCAGGGCCGGGAAACGGGCATTGCGGAGGAGGATCTCTTCGCGGATGAGGTGGTCCTCGGCATAGTGGATCAGGGCGAAGAAGATCTCCGACATGGTGGCGGGACAGACCTCCTCATTGATAGAGCGGATGAGGCGGTTGGTAAGACTGACGAGCTCCCGGTGTGAGCCGTCGATCGTTGCGATGCCTGTCTCCCAGGCAGGTGACCAGCTGATCTCTTCCAGTTTTTTCTCCATGATCTTTGTGATGTATCACAAATTTACCCTTAGCAAGAGTGGATACAAATGATAAATGTCACAATGGGGAAGTCAAAAGGTCAAAAGTCAAAAGGTCAAAAAGTATGAAAAGTGGGAAAAGTGGGAAGAGTGGGAAGAGTTGTGAGAGATGATAAGGGAGTAGGGAGTAGTAGGGAGTAGGGAGTAAGGAGTAAGGAGCCCCGCTTTCGTCCCGGCCTGCCGGGACTTCGGCCGCCTGCGCTAATCCCGATAGCTATCGGGAACGGCGACAGCCTTGCCTACCGGGAGGCAGGCGTGCGGGCAAAGGATGAAGCGATGATGCGATAAAGTGATGAAGCGATGATGCGAAAACCTGCAAACTCGGTACCCGATACTCAAAACTCGGTACCCGATACTCAAAACTCGGTACTCGATACTCATAACTCGGTACTCGATACTCAAAACTCGATACTCATAACTCAAAACTAATTCCTTTTTTCTTTCCCGGAATATTCCCAATTTTGGCATATGGAGCGGGGAGGTGGAAAAAAGATGAAGGTGTTGTACAGTCCGCTGGACTGGGGCATCGGTCATGCCAGCCGGAGCATCTGGTACATTCACCGGCTGCGGCAGCAGGGGCATGAGGTGGTGCTGGCGGCCGACGGCGGGGCGCTGGCCCTGTTGCGGGTCACCTTCCCGGAGCTGGCGTGGGTACGTCTCCCTTTTCACCGCATCCGGTATGCCCGTCATTTGCCGGCGGTGTGGAAGATCTTTTTCTCCCTGCCCTCGCTGCTGCGTGCCATACGCAGGGAGCATCGCCGGGTGCTGGCGCTGACGGAGGGTCAGGGATACGACCTGATCGTCTCCGATCACCGCTACGGGGTGTGGCATCCGCAGATCACCTCAGAGCTGGTGATCCACCAGCTGTGGTTCCGTCTGCCGCGACGCCTGCGCTTCCTGGAGTCCTGCCTGTTCCGGCTCCATCTGAAAAAGCTGTTGCCTTTTGACCGGATCATCGTACCGGATGAGGCTGGGGAACCCAATTATGCGGGTTTCCTCTCCCATCCGCCGGGCATGCCGGAGGCACTCGGGGAAAAGATCACCTATGCCGGTATTTTTTCCCGTTTTCTGATCCCGGAATACTGCCGGGAGATGCCGTTGAACCGCATCTATGATATGGTGGTGATCCTGTCGGGGCCGGAGCCGCAGCGCTCGGAGCTGGAGAAGATCCTGGTGCGCAAGCTGCGGAGAAAGGAGTGGCAGGTGCTGATGGTGCGGGGATTGCCGTGGAAAAAGCAGGGCGCCACCGTGGGAGGGAATATACGGATGGTGTCCCATCTGCCGCCGGACCTGTTTTACAACTATCTTAAAAAAGCAAGATATATCATTGCCCGGGCGGGCTACTCGACGATCATGGACCTGACGGCCCTGCAACGCCGGGCCCTGCTCATCCCCACCCCCGGACAGACCGAGCAGGAGTATCTGGCAGAATATCTGGCAGGGACGGTCCGCTTCGTGACCCTGAGCCAGAAAGCCCTGGCCAAACCGGGCCGGGAGGTGCTGGAGGAGAAGTTGGCGGAAGTGGAAGAATAATGATTGAATGATTCCCGCCCGGCCGAGGCCGTTCGGACGGGGAATGTGTGAATGCCTTGCCCGACGAAGGCGGGATTGAAACGTAGACCATTAAACCTCAAACAGCTCTCTTTGCGGATCTTTGCGTGCGGCTTTGCGGATCTTTGCGTAACAGCTTAACCAAGTGGTATTCTTGCTATTACGCAAAGTTGCGCAAAGGTTCCGCCAAGCTCCACGAAGAAATTCCAACTTTTAACTTTAGCTCACTTTTAACTTTTAACTTCTTGCAACTCCACACTCCACACTCCACCCTTCTTTACGGGGTCTCCTCCCTTACACCATCATTACCAGAAAAGTGGTGGCAAAGGCCACGAAGAACCCGGCATAGACCTCGGCGGGGGTGTGTTGCTGCAGGACGAGGCGGGCGGTGGCGGTGAGGCCGGCCAGCAGGAGCGAGAGCAGCCACAGCAGGATGAAGGTGTGGGTGAGCCGCAAAGAGGCGGCCAGCAGCAGGGCGGAGAGACTGCCCAGACCGGAGAGATGCAGGGAGATCTTCCGGCGCAGGGTGACCCCGAAGGTAAGGACCGACGTGATCGTCAGGGCCAGGAAAAAGTCGGTGAGGATGGCCGGCTGCCGCATCCTGCGGAGAACGAACCAGGTGATCAGTAGCAGGAGCGTATAAAGGGCCAGCGGGATATATCTCTCCCGGCGATCTTCCAGGTAATAGCTGCTGATGATCCCCATGCGGCGGAAAATATGTATGCATGCCAGGGGGATGAGGATGGTGTTGAGGAACACGAGCGTCAGATCGAAATGCTTCATGGGCGCCGGCAGGAAAGCCAGGTAGGTGCCACCGTAGATCAGCAGGGCCACGGCAACCAGCGGCATAAAAAGGGGATGTGCCAGGTAGGAAATTACCTGCGCCGCGATCTCAGCAGTGCTCCTGCTTTTTGCTGTCATGGCCGGGTCCGTCACAGTTCCTTGCGTAAACGTGCTACAGGGATGTTCAGTTGCTCGCGGTATTTGGCCACGGTACGGCGTGCGATCTGATAGCCTTTCTCCTGAAGGATCTCCGTCAGTTTCTCATCGGTGAGGGGGTGTTTCTTGTCCTCGTTGTCGATGAGCTCCTGCAGGATGGCCTTGATCTCGCGCGTGGAGACCTCCTCGCCCGAGTCGGTCTGCATCCCTTCGGAGAAGAAATACTTCAGCTGGTAGATACCGTACGGGGTCTGGATGTATTTACTGTTGGCCACGCGGGAGATGGTGGAGATGTCGAGGCCGGTCTTTTCGGCGATATCCTTCAGGATCATGGGCCGCAGCTTGGTCTCGTCGCCGGTGAGGAAGAACTCTTTCTGGAATTCGATGATGGCGTGCATGGTGAGCAGCAGGGTGTTCTGCCGCTGTTTGATGGCGTCGATGAACCATTTGGCCGAGTCGAGCTTCTGCTTGACGAAGGTGAGGGTGTCGCGGTCCTCTTTCGAAGGTTTTTTATTGCTCTCGTTGTAAGCCCTGAGCATATCGGCATACTGCTTGTTGATGCGCAGGTCGGGGACGTTGCGGGTGTTGAGGGAGAGGTTGAGACGTCCCTCGTCGATCTCCAGGATGAAGTCGGGCACAATGTGTTGCACCGGTTTGTTCATAGGGTCGCTGAAGGAGCTGCCGGGTTTGGGATTGAGCTTGAGGATCTCGTCGATGGCCTCTTTCAGCTCCTCTTCGCTGATGTTGAGCCTTTCGAGGATCTTGCGGTAGTGTTTCCGTGTGAACTCGTTGAAATGGTCTTTCAGGATCCTGTGGGCCAGTGCTACCGCGGGCGTGTCCAGATCCTTTCTTTCGATCTGCAGCAGGAGGCATTCCCGCAGGTCGCGGGCGCCCACCCCCGGGGGGTCGAACTGCTGGATCACGCGCAGCACCTTCGTGAGCTCCTCCTCCGAGGCTGTGATGTTCTGGGTAAAGGCCAGATCGTCCACGATGTTCTCTATATCGCGGCGCAGGTAGCCGTCCTCGCCGATGTTGCCGACAAGGTACTGGGCCAGCAGCTTCTCTTTCTCCGAAAAGTTCTGCAGCCCTACCTGGCTGAGGAGATAGTCGTGGAAGGTACTGCCTACGGAGAAGGGGATCTCCTCCTTTTTATCGTCGGGGGAGTAGTTGCGCAGGGAAAGACGGTAATCGGGGATCTCATCATCGCCCAGGTAATCGTCGATGGAGAACTCATCCTGTGCGTCCTGTTCCCCGGCAGCGGTCTCCTCTTCCTGCTGAGAGCTGTTGTCGCCCTCCTGGTCGGTATAGGGGTTGTCGCTGTCGTCATAGCCCTCCTCCAGGACCGGGTTCTCCTCCAGCTCTTTCTTGATCCTCTGCTCCAGCTGCACGGTAGGTATCTCCAGCAACTTGATGATCTGTATCTGCTGCGGAGAGAGTTTCTGTAAAAGTTTCTGTTGTAATCGTTGTTTCAGCATAAAAATCGCTTCTCCTTCTTCTTCTGAGATCCTTGAATTGTTATCAGCAATTTATAAAAAATTTCTTTCGGTACCTAAAAAAAGAGGTATGGAAAAAGGGATCTGTCATAGTGTGCAATGTAACCCAATGAATTTTACGGAATAGCTGTTACGCAAAGTTACACAAAGAAAGCGCAAAGTTACGCAAGGTTGGGTTGAATTGTTCAGACAGATCACTGCATTACCTATCAAAATTCCGCATTCTTTGGGGTGCGTGGGAAGGGGATGACGTCGCGGATGTTGGCCATGCCGGTGACGAAGAGCACGAGCCGTTCGAAGCCGAGGCCGAAGCCGCTGTGCGGGGCGGAGCCGAAGACACGTGTCTCGAGGTACCACCACAGGTCTTTTTCCGGTATGTTGAGCTCCTGGATGCGCCGGTACAGCTTGTCATGATCTTCTTCCCGCTGGGATCCGCCGATGATCTCGCCGATGCGGGGGAAGAGCACATCCATGGCGCGGACGGTCTTCCCGTCGTCGTTCTGTTTCATATAGAAGGCCTTGATATCCTTGGGATAGTCGGTAAGGATGACCGGTTTCTTAAAATGCTTCTCGACGAGGTAGCGTTCGTGTTCGGCCTGCAGATCGGCGCCCCACTTCACGGGGAACTCGAATTTTTGTCCCGAGGCTGAAAGGATCTCTATTGCATCGGTGTAGGTGGTGCGGACGAAGTCATCTTCCAGGATAAAACGAAGCCGGTCGAGCAGCTCTTCGTCATACATCTTCTGCAGGAAGGCCAGGTCGTCGGCATTGTGCTCAAGGGCATAACGCACCAGATATTTTACGAACTCTTCGGCCAGGTCCATGTTGTCATCGTTGTCGTAGAATGTCATTTCCGGTTCGATCATCCAGAACTCTGCCAGGTGGCGGGGGGTGTTGGAGTTCTCGGCGCGGAAGGTGGGACCGAAGGTGTAGATCTCTCCCAGTGCCAGGGCACCCAGTTCGCCCTCCAGTTGTCCGGAGACGGTGAGTTTGGTCTCTTTGCCGAAGAAGTCCTGGCGGTAGTCGATCTCTCCCCGGTCGGTGCGGGGGGGGTCCTGCATGTCGAGGGTGGTGACACGGAACATCTCGCCCGCTCCTTCGGCGTCGGAGCCGGTGATGATGGGGGTGTGCAGGTAAACGAAGCCTTTGTCGTTGAAGAATTTATGGATGGCAAAGGAGAGGGAGTGCCGGATGCGAAAGACCGCCCCGAAGGTGTTGGTGCGGAAGCGCAGGTGGGCGATCTCACGCAGGAATTCCAGGGAGTGGCCTTTTTTCTGGAGGGGGTATTTCTCCGGATCGGCCTCGCCGTACAGGGTGATCTCCCGGGCCTGGATCTCCACGGCCTGGCCCTTGCCGAGCGACTCTACCAGCTTGCCGCTCACAGCTATGCAGGCGCCGGTGGTGATCTTCTTCATCAGCTCCGCATCGAAGGAGGCCACCTCGGCGACTACCTGGATGTTGTGGATGGTGGAGCCGTCGTTGACATTGATGAAGGCAATGTTCTTGTTTCCCCGTTTGGTGCGTACCCATCCTTTGATATGCACGTCGATATCCTGTTCCCCTGAGGCCAGCAGCTCTTTTATCTTGTTACGGTCTTTCATAAAGATGGTATTACGTTTTACAGGCTGCAAAAATAGGGAAATTAGTTCGTAGTTCATAGTTCATAGTTCATAGTTCGTAGTTCGTGGTTCATAGTTCGTAGTTCATGGTTTGTGGTTGGGGGTGGAAATGATCTTTGAAATGCTTGAAGGTTTGGGGAGGATTTTGTATCTTGGGGAAGGATTTCCGGTTAACAGCCCTAATTTACGAACCATGGAAAAATATCACAGGAAATTTATCCTTGTTACCTGGGATTTCACGGAATTGTCGGAGCATGCCCTGCAGCATGCCGTCAAGATCTCGAAGATGGTAGGCACGGAGATCGAGCTGTTACATATCGTGAAGAAGGGGGATCCGGCAGGGCGCGAGAAGGAGCTGGGGGAACAACTGGCAGGGATCGCCGAAAAGAATGAGAAGGAGACGCATATCCCCACGTCCTGGGCCATCCGGCGGGGCAAGATCTTCAGTGAGATCTCCGGCTATGCGAATGAGCAACATGCCTCGATGGTGATCATGGGCACCCATGGTATCCATGGCAAGCAGAAACTCTTCGGCAGCTGGGCGCTGCGGGTGATCGTCGGCTCCAAAGTGCCTTTCCTGGTGGTGCAGAGCCCTCCATCCGACCTGGAAAAGTATGAGAATATCGTTTTCCCGCTGGATTATCATACCGAGAACCGGGAAAAACTGAAGATGGCGATCTTCATGGGCAAGTATTTCGATTCGAAGATCCATATCCTCAAGCTGGAGGTGAAGGACAAGTTCCTGAAGAAGAAGCTGAACACCACCATGAACTTTGCCATCAAATACCTGATCCAGAACAATATCTCCTATGAGATACACGATATCCCCCCGGATGCCCATCTGGGCAAGGAAACCCTCAACTTTGCCGCAAAGATCAATGCCGACCTGATCATCATCCTGGTAACACGCAAGGTGAAATTTGTCATCGGGGCTTTCGAACAATATCTCCTGGCCAACAGCTCCAGGATCCCGGTGCTCTGCATCAACCCCCGCTCGACCTATGTGAGGGTGGGGTCGTTTATGTATGGATGAAGAAGCTCGATGCTTGAAGCTCGAAGCTCGAAGGACCAACGTTCATCGTTCATCCTTCAACGATCATCGTTCCTTTGTGGTTGTGGAAAAAAATTGCCAATTTTGGGATCCAAAACCACAGCTATGACAGGACCGGACAAAGAGAGGAAATATTGGATATGGTTTGGTGTTCTGCTGGTTCTTCTCGGGCTGTTCATGGGGATTCTGTTCATGTGGACGGGCAGGACGCGTCACGCTGTGGATGACCCCTACCGGGCCGTACCGGCCGATGCTTTTATGATGGTGGAGACCTCCGATCTCCCGGCGGTCGTGCATCTGCTCTCTGCCGGTGAGATATGGAAAGATCTTTCGAAGATACCTGATGTGGCTGCGGTGAGCCGCTATTTTGCCGTCGCCGATTCTCTTTTCAATACGGATCGCGAACTGTACCGTTTGTTCCGCGGGGGCCCTCTGGTGATCAGTTTTCACAATGCCGGCAAGGCAAATGCCGATCTTCTGGGCGTCATCCGGCTTCCTGCAGGTTTGGGTGAGAAAGGCGTGGCCGGGGTGTTCGCAGCGAACGGCCGGGTGAAAGAGCTGCGCGAATACAACCACACGAAGATCTCGTCGGTACGGCTGACCGCCACGGAGGGGGATCTTTATTTTGCCGTAAAAAAAGGGCTTCTGCTGCTCTGTCCCGACAGGATCCTTCTGGAGAAGAGCCTTCGTCAGATCGATGCGGGCAGCTCGCTGTCGCAGGACGGTGCCTTTGTGAAACTGCGCAAGACGGCCGGAAGGAATGAGGTGATGAACCTTTACCTCCGCACCGACCGGATGCCCTTGTTCCTGCGCCGGTGGCTGCAGACTGCCGTTTACCGCCGTATCGCAGGGGTGATGCCTGTGGGTGGATGGACCGAGCTGGATGTATCATCCGCCGGACCTTCCCTGTTGCTGAATGGCTTTACCAACACGGGGGATTCTACGGGATATCTGCTGAACCTGCTGTCGGAGAGCAAGCCGGGAGAGATGGATATTTTCGAGGTGATCCCTATGGCAGCCGTTTCGGCCACGGTGATCACCTTCGGGGATGAACAACAGTATCTGGAGAGGCTGAACCGCTACCGCCGGAGCAAAGGCAGCTACCGGAGTGAGCTGCCCGGCCGTTTCAGGAAGATAACCGGGCGGGACCCGGGAGAGGTCTTCTCTTCTTTCATCGTCAGGCAGGCGGCGCTGGTGGAGCTTTCTATACGCAATGAGACGCCGGCCAACAATACTTTTGTCCTGGCGGCTGTGAAAAGCGGCGCGGCAGCACGCCGCGAGATCGAAAAGATCATCGAAGATCATGCCCGGAAAAACAACCTGGCAGCCTCTTCCCTGCAGACCACCGTCTCCTTCGACCGGGAGACGAAGATCAAAGTATATCATTTCCCGGTCGACGGAATGCCCCGGTATCTTTTTGGCAGTTTTACGGGCGATCACCCCTACCGGTATGTGATGATCACCGATCATTATATTTTGTGGGGTAATTCCGTGAAAGCCGTCTCCCGTTTTCTGCGGTTCAACATCCTTCAGCAGACCCTCTCCCATGACCCCGCCTTCCGGGAGTTTACCGGTGGCATGGCCCTTCGTTCCAACCTGTTCTGGTTTTTGCGCCTGCCCGATGCCGGGCGGATCGTTGAGAAAAATTTCTCCCCCTCTTTTTACAGCTCTTACCAGCAATATGCAAAAGCTTCGATCAACCTCCGTTATATCGGGTATGAGGCGATCGCGCAGAACGGGATGATCTACAACAATATCTATCTGCACTATAAGGAAAAAACGGAAGAACGGGCGGTGACCGTCTGGGAGAGCCTCCTGGACACCCTTTTTGAATACAAGCCGCAGCTGGTGATCAACCACCGTACCGGTCAGAAAGAGATCTTCCTGCAGGACCTGAACAACAGGATCTACCTGGTCAATGCTTCGGGGCGTATCCTCT
>JALVJE010000128.1 GCA_027028505.1 Bacteroidales bacterium | reverse complement strand
GTGCGCCACCTGAAAGACGGCGTATATTTTATCCGGTTCATTGCCGGAAAACAGACGGTGGTGAAACAACTGGTGGTGAAGCACTGATCCCGGCCCCCGCTCCGGATTAGGGGCGGGGGCTTTTTTTGCCGATCACCACTCTTTTTCCCCTTTCTCCAGCTCGCGGTACTTGTCGCCCAGCAGGAAAAGCCAGCGGGAGATACGGTCGACGGCCTCTTTGGTGTCGCCGGAGATCTCTTTTTTCTGCATGTTCAGCAGGAGGTAGGCATAGACGCCTTCGAGGGCGGTCTCCACCTCATGGGCTTCGGGATGGTCGATCTTTTTGCGCAGCACCTCCAGGTCGGGCATGGCCTGACGGAACACTTCGGCATAGACCGCTTCGTCGGGATCGCCCAGGATCCTCTTGTGGGCGGCATAGAGGTCGTTCATCTGGTTCTTCAGGAACTGCAGGTGTCCTTTCTCTTCCCGGTGCTCTTCCTTCATCATGCGCAGCAGGTGATGGTACCAGTCACGTATCTCGGCCATCACCTCCTCCGGCTGCTCATACTGTGCCACCAGGTCGCGCATGATCCGTTCCTCATCCAGTCCCAGCGCCCGCAAGGCGTTCTCTATCTGGAACATGTAGAGCAGGTATTCGATGATGTTTTCTTTCTTCTTCTCTCTGGCAATGATCATGGTAGTTCAAAGTTCAAAGTTCATAGTTCATAGTCCCGCAATTCTCGAGATGCCGCGAGCGAGCACACTCGAAAATGAAATTTTCGGTGTCTTCGATCTCGTTAGAATTGCGAGCCCGTCCGACTGGCGTCAGCCGGGCGGGGATCCTCGAAAAACTACGCAAATCTGAGATTTGCTGTTTTTCGGGATTCATGGTTGGCCTGTTCATCGATCATCGTTCGTCCTTCCTTTCATCCTATCCAGCATCCGCCGTTCTTTTTTGGTGGGGCGTCCCAGTCCTTTGGGGCGGAAGACGAAATGTCCCGTCCGGATGATCTTTCTCTTCTCCAGTTCTTCGGCGGGGGTGAGGTCTTCTCTGTTCTCTTCGGCCAGTTTGGCGGAGACCCTTTTGGCCAGGAGGCCTTTGACGCGGAAGGTATAAACGATGTTATCTTTCCGGACGGTGATGATGTTGCCCGTATGCACGGTGCGTCCCGGCTTGGCCTCGGCATCGTTGACCTTCACCCGTCCTTTGCGGCAGGCGTCGGTGGCCTGGCTGCGGCTCTTGAAGACGCGTACGGCCCAGAGCCATTTGTCCACCCGCACGCCGTTGGGGGTCTCCTCTGCCATAGGCATCAGTTGAAAAGGTTCATGGTGCGTTCGAGGCCCACCGTGACAAAGGAGAGTACGGCGTCGGCTGCTCTTTTGATATGGGTCTCGAGGGCCTGTTCCTCCTCGTCGGACCATTCGCCCAGCACATAGTTGACCTGTCCTCCGGGGGGGAAGTCACTGCCTATGCCGAAGCGCAGGCGCGGGTAGGCGTTGGTGCCGAGGGTCCGGTTGATGCTGGCCAGGCCGTTGTGGCCACCGTCGCCGCCTTTGGGACGGAGGCGTATCTTGCCGAAAGGCAGGGCGATGTCGTCGGCGATGACCAGGAGCCTGTCGGGTTCAAGTTTTTCTTTTTTCAGCCAGTAGTGCACGGCCCGTCCGCTGAGATTGACGTAGGTGGTCGGCTTGAGCAGGATGAGCCACCGCGCACGGTGTTGCATCCTGCCTACAAAACCATACCTTTTGTCCTCAAAGGAGATGCCTGCACCGGCGGCCAGCGCATCCACGATGCGGAACCCTATGTTGTGACGGGTATTGGCATACTCGTCACCGGGGTTGCCGAGCCCTGTGATCAGGTACTTCAAGATATCGGGGTTTTAGCTCCTATTCGGAGGCTTCTTCCTTTTTCTCTTCTCCCTCACCGGCAGCTTCAGCTTCGGCGGCAGCTTCGGCAGCAGCCTCTTCGGCAGCTTCCTGGGCAGCCAGCTCTTCCACACTGAGCTTGGCCAGGCGCGAGGAGACGACACCTACCACCATAGCCTGTGCCGGGTCGAGGATCTCCAGGTTGTCATAATGCAGATCCCGCACCTTGAATGACTGTCCTATCTCAAGCGGGGTGATGTCCACTTCCAGGAAGTCGGGCAGATCCTTCGGCAGGGCCCGTACGCGCAGCGTGCGGCGCCGTACGCGCAGCTTACCACCGGCCTTGATGCCGGCAGAGTCGCCCACGATGTGGACGGGGATGCTGATATCCACCTTCCTGTCGTCGAAGATCTCTTTGAAATCGATGTGAAGGATACGGTCGGTCACGGGATGAAAGCTGACATCCTGCATCACCGCCTTGTGCTCTTCCCCGTCGATGAAAAGGTCGACCAGGAAAGCCTTGGGCGTGTAAATGAGCTTTTTGAAAGCTTTTTCTTCGGCTGTGAAGTGGATGTTCTCTTTCCCACCGTACAGGACGCAGGGTACTTTTTCTTCCTTGCGCAACTGCTTGGTGGCTTTTTTGCCGGTCTCTTTTCTTTTTTCCGCTTTGATCTCTATTCGTTCCATAATTTTTGTTTTGCCGCACTACTCAGGGACACCGGAAAAGCATATCCCCCCATCATGCGGAGTTACACATTGAAAAATTGCGGGTGCAAAGATAAAAACTTATTGCAAAAAACTGGAACTGATCGACTGGTAATTGTAAACTTTCTGGATGATGTCGGCCAGGAGCCCGGCGACGGAGATCACATGGATCTTCTCGTGGGGCTGTTTGATAGGGATCGAGTCGGTGACCACCAGTTCGGTGAGGGCCGAGTTGCTGATGTTCTCATAGGCATTGCCCGAGAGGATGGGGTGGGTGGCGCAGGCCCGCACGCTGCGGGCGCCCTGTTCCATCATCATATTGGCAGCCTTGGTGAGCGTGCCGGCCGTATCCACCATGTCGTCGAGGATGATCACGTTGCGGTCTTTCACGTCGCCGATAACGGTCATCTCCCCGATGACGTTGGCTTTTTTGCGTTGTTTGTAGCAGATGACCATCTCCGAGTTGAGAAAACGGGCGTAGGCATTGGCTCTTTTGGTGCCGCCCATATCGGGGGAGGCGATCACGAGGTTCTCAAGGTTGAGGTTTTTGATGTAAGGCACAAAGAGCGCTGAGGCGAAGATGTGATCCACGGGTACGTTGAAGAAGCCCTGTATCTGCTCGGCATGCAGATCCATGGTCATCACCCTGTCCACGCCGGCAGCCATCAGCAGATCGGCCACCAGCTTGGCGCCTATGCTGACACGCGGCTTGTCCTTGCGGTCCTGACGGGCATAGCCGAAGTAAGGGATCACAGCCACCACCTTGTAGGCCGAGGCACGCTTGGCCGCGTCGATCATCAGCAACAGCTCCATGAGGTTCTCGGCCGGCGGGAAGGTGGACTGGATGATGAAAACGCTGCAGCCCCGCACCGACTCCTCAAAGGAGGGCTGGAACTCGCCGTCGCTGTATAGCTGTACCGAACTCTTTCCCAGCTCGGTGCCTAGCCTGGCGGCGATCTGTTCAGCCAGATAACGGGTGGCTCGGCCTGAGAAAAATTTGAGGGGGGTGTTTCCGGACATCGTTGACGCGTATAAAGGGTGTGTACTGAAAACCGCAATGCAAAATTAAAATAAACCGGAGATTATGCAGAACATTTTTTTAACTCTTTTTAAACAGTTGGTTATTCTCTTCGATAAAGTTCAGGATCTCTTCCCGGCCGGTGCCTTTCCGGGCAGAGGTGAGGAAGAGAGGCGGCAGCTCCTCCCAGCGCTCCAGTGTCTTTGCCCGGAAGAGACGCAGGTTCTTCTGCATCTCGTTGGAGGAGAGCTTGTCGGTCTTGGTGAAGGCGATCACGAAGGGGATGCCCTTGTTGCC
>JALVJE010000127.1 GCA_027028505.1 Bacteroidales bacterium | reverse complement strand
ATCGTGATCACCATCCACGACAAGGTGGTGACGGTACGGGATTACGGCCGGGGCATCCCCCTGGGCAAGCTGGTGGAGGTGGCCTCGCGTATGAATACCGGCGCCAAGTATGATTCGAAGGTGTTCAAAAAATCCGTAGGCCTGAACGGGGTAGGTATCAAAGCCGTGAACGCACTCTCCTCCGAGTTCGTGATCCGCTCGTTCCGCGAGGGACAGGAGCACGAGGTGCGTTTTGCCAAAGGCGAGCTGGTCGTCGATGAGGCGCTGAAGCCCACCGACGAGCCCAATGGTGTGTGTGTGCGTTTTATCCCCGACGAGGAGGTGTTCGGCAAGTATCATTATGTCTCCGAGTATGTGGAGACCATGCTGATGAATTATGTTTTTCTCAATGCGGGCCTCACCCTTGAGTTCAACGGGCAGAAATTTTTCTCGAAGAACGGTTTGCTGGACCTGCTGAACGAGAACCTGTCACAGCCGGGTTTGTATGAACCTGTCCATTTGAAGAACGGAGACCTGGAGATCGCTTTTACCCACGGCAACCACTATGGTGAAGAGTACTATTCGTTCGTCAACGGGCAGCATACCACCCAGGGAGGTACCCATCTGGCAGCTTTCCGGGAGGCGCTGGTGAAGACGGTGCGCGATTTCTACAAAAAGGATTTCGACGCTTCCGACATACGGGCTTCTATCATCGCGGCCATCAGCATCAAGATCGAGGAGCCGGTGTTCGAGTCGCAGACCAAGACCAAGCTGGGCAGTAAGAACATGGGGCCGGAGGGTCCCAGCGTGCGCAACTATGTGATGGACTTCATGAAGAAGGAGTTCGATGATTACCTGCACAAAAACCCTGAGACAGCCGATATCCTCTTAAAGAAGATCCTCGAATCGGAAAAGGAGCGGAAGGCCATCTCCAGCATCAAAAAGATCGCCCGGGAGCGGGCCAAAAAAGCGAGCCTGCACAACAAAAAGCTGCGTGACTGCCGCGTTCATTACAATTCGAAAGATGACCGGCGTCTGGAGACCACCCTGTTCATCACCGAGGGAGATTCGGCCAGCGGCTCCATCACCAAGAGCCGGGATGTGGAGACGCAGGCGGTCTTCAGTCTTAAAGGTAAACCCCTCAACACTTACGGTCTGACCAAGAAGATCGTCTATGAGAACGAGGAGTTCAACCTGCTCCAGTCGGCCCTCAACATCGAGGATGGCCTGGAGAACCTGCGGTACAACAATGTGGTGATCGCCACCGATGCCGATGTTGACGGCATGCACATACGCCTGCTGCTGCTGACCTTCTTCCTGCAGTTTTTCCCCGACCTGGTCAAGCAGGGGCATTTGTATATTCTGCAGACCCCCCTTTTCCGGGTACGTAACAAGAAAGAGACGCGCTACTGCTATTCGGAGGAGGAGAAGGAGAAAGCCATCCAGGCGCTGGGTAAGAACCGGAATGTGGAGATCACCCGGTTCAAGGGGCTGGGGGAGATCTCCCCGGAGGAGTTCAGACATTTTATCGGGAAAGATATACGTCTCGACCCGGTGAGACTGCGCAAGGACGAGTCGGTGGAAGCGTTCCTCAGCTTTTATATGGGGAAGAACACGCCCGACCGCCAGGAGTTCATCATCAACAACCTTCGTGTTGAGGAGGATCTGGTGGAGGCGTGAGGGGGAATCAATGTCGAAGGTCGAAGGTCGAAAAGTGGGAAAAGTTAGCGATGATACGAAAATAACTCCACATGCCGCAAATCGGAGATTTGCGAGCATCCTCGCAACTTATGCGAAATCGAAGATTTCGTGAGTTGCGGGACTCCACACTCTAGGCACTCCACACTTCTCTAAGGTTGGTGGGTGCTGGTTGCAGGTTGCAGGTTGCAGGGTGCAGGGTGGAATGATTGAATGCATTGCCCGACAAAGCTGAAAGCGAAGGCGGGATTGAATGTGTGAATGTGTGAATGATTGAAGAAATAACTCCACACTCCACACTCTAGGCACTCCACACTATATTTAGGCGTAGCATTATTTTTTAGGATCGTATGGACGAAGAGGAAAAAAGAGAACAGGAAAAGTTACAGGAGGAGGAACAGGCTGTCCCGGCGGCGGAAGGGCCTGTGGTTCCCGGAGATAACGGTGAGGGCGATGGTCCTGCGGAGCTGCTGAAGGTGGCCCATCTCTCGGGGATGTACCGCGACTGGTTCCTCGACTATGCCTCCTACGTGATCATGGAGCGGGCCGTGCCCAATGTGGTGGACGGTCTCAAGCCCGTGCAGCGGCGTATCCTCCATGCCATGAAGCAGCTCGACGACGGGCGCTACAACAAGGTGGCCAACATCATCGGTCACACCATGCAATACCATCCCCACGGGGATGCTTCCATCGGCGATGCGCTGGTGCAGCTGGGGCAGAAGAACCTGCTGATAGAC
Organism: Bacteroidales bacterium; assembly: GCA_027028505.1. Lineage (GTDB taxonomy): Bacteria > Bacteroidota > Bacteroidia > Bacteroidales > VadinHA17 > DRPN01. Next base: position 1,452 of record JALVJE010000127.1, on the reverse strand, counting down.
ACCCAGGGCAACTGGGGCAATATCCTCACCGGCGACAGCGCTGCCGCACCCCGTTATATCGAGGCCCGGCTCTCGAAGTTCGCCCTCGAGGTGGTCTTCAACAACAAGACCACCGAGTGGAAGCTCTCCTACGACGGTCGCAACAAAGAGCCGGTGACCCTGCCGGTGAAGTTCCCTCTCCTGCTGGCCCTCGGTGGCGAAGGGATCGCTGTGGGGCTGGCCTCCAAGATCCTGCCGCACAACTTCAACGAATTGTGCGACGCCTCCATCAGCTATCTCAGGGGAAAAGAGTTCGAGCTGCTGCCCGATTTTCCGACGGGCGGCCTGGCCGACTTCACCCGGTACAACGACGGTCTGCGGGGCGGACAGATCAGGGTCAGGGCCCGCATCACCAAGCGCGACAAGAAAACGCTGGTCATCACTGAGATCCCGTACGGCAAGACCACCGGCACGCTCATCGACTCGATCATCAAGGCCAACGACAAGGGCAAGATCAAGGTAAAGAAGATCGATGACAACACGGCCGAGAACGTGGAGATCGTCATCCACCTGGCGCCGGGGGTGTCGCCCGACAAGACCATCGATGCCCTCTATGCCTTCACCGACTGTGAGGTGCCCATCTCTCCCAATGCCTGTATCATCGACGGCGACAAGCCCAGTTTCATGGGCATCAAAGAGATCCTGCGCCGCTCGGCCGAACAGACCAAGTACCTGCTGGGCCGTGAGCTGGAGATACGCAAGGGAGAGCTGGAGGAGGCATGGCACCTCTCCTCGCTGGAGAAGATCTTCATCGAGAACAGGATCTACCGCGATATCGAGGAGTGCGAGACCTGGGAGGCTGTGGTCAAGGCCATCGACAAAGGGCTGGCCCCCTTCAAGAAGCTTTTCTACCGGGAGATCACCCACGACGATATCGTCCACCTGACGGAGATAAAGATCAAGCGTATCTCCAAATACGATGTGAAAAAAGCCGAAGAGGCCATCCGTGCCATCGAGGAGGAGCTCGAAGAGGTAAAGAACCATCTGGCCAACCTCAACGACTACACCATCAATTATTATAAGCAGATCAAGAAGAAATACGGGAAAGACTATCCGCGGAAGACGGAGATACGCAACTTCGAGACCATCGTGGCCACGAAGGTGGCCGTGGCCAACGCCCGTCTGTACGTTAACCGCAAGGAAGGCTTTGTGGGGACAGGTCTTAAAAAGGACGAGTTCGTCACCGAATGTTCCGACATCGACGATATGATCGTCTTCCTGCGTGATGGACGGTACATCGTTACAAAGGTGACCGAGAAGGCCTTCATCGGCAAGGATATCATCCATGTGGGGATCTTCAAGAAGAACGACAGCCGAACGGTGTACAATGTGATCTACCGTGACGGGAAGGAGCCGCGTTATCTGGTGAAACGGTTTGCCGTCACGGGCGTGACACGCGACAAAGAGTATAAT
>JALVJE010000126.1 GCA_027028505.1 Bacteroidales bacterium | reverse complement strand
CAAGCTGCACTTCGAGGATTTCACTGCCCAGATCTCCCTGCGCGACCCGGATGACAAGGAGAAATACATCGGCAGCGACGAGAACTGGGAAAAAGCAGAGCAGGCCATCATCGAGGCCTGTGAGGAAAAAGGCCTGGAGGCCGTGGTGGAGAAAGGTGAAGCCGCCTTCTACGGACCCAAACTCGATTTCATGGTGAAAGATGCCCTGGGCCGCTCATGGCAGCTGGGCACCATACAGGTCGACTACAACCTGCCGGAACGCTTCGACCTGGAATACATCGGTGCCGACGACAAAAAGCACCGCCCCGTGATGATCCACCGGGCACCCTTCGGCTCGATGGAGCGGTTTGTGGCCGTACTCATCGAACATACCGCCGGAAAATTCCCCCTCTGGCTCACCCCCGACCAGGCGATCATCCTGCCTATCAGCGAAAAATACAACGATTACGCAAAAAAAGTTTTAAATTTCCTGAATAATTCCGATATTCGCACCCTGATCGACGAGCGGAACGAAAAGATAGGTAAGAAGATAAGGGACAATGAGTTAAAGAAGATCCCCTACCTGCTGATCGTGGGAGAGAAAGAGGAAAAGGAGGGCACTGTCGCCGTCCGCAAGCAGGGAGAAGGGGATATCGGCAAGATGAAACTGGAAGATTTTGCACGTTTTTTGAGGGAAAAGATCGAAAAAGAAGAAGAGTAACCAAACATATTTAGGAGGACACAGTTATAGCTTACAACAGGAACAGAAACCGGAAACACGTACCCCGTTACAGGATCAACAATCAGATCCGCGCCCGGGAGGTACGTCTTGTGGGCGACAATGTCGAACCCGGTGTCTATCCGATCGAGGAGGCCATACGGCTGGCCGACGACCTGGAGTTGGATCTCGTGGAGATCTCTCCCAACGCCGACCCGCCGGTCTGCAAGATCGTCGATTACCAGAAATTTCTCTATCTGCAGAAAAAAAAGCAGAAAGAGATCAAGGCCAAGACCACCAAGATCGTGGTCAAGGAACTGCGTTTCGGGCCCAACACCGACGAGCATGACTACAACTTCAAGCTGAAGCATGCCGAGAATTTCTTGAAGGACGGCGCCAAGGTGAAAGCCTACGTCTTCTTCAAGGGAAGAACGATCCTCTTCAAGGAAAAAGGAGAGATCCTGCTGCTGCGCCTGGCGCAGGACCTCGAAGAGGTGGCCAAGGTAGAACAGCTGCCGAAGCTGGAAGGAAAAAGGATGATCATGATCCTGGCCCCCAAGGCAGCCAAAAAGAAATAAAGAGAATTGATTTTTTAACCATAAACGAGAGTAGCAATGCCAAAGATGAAAACAAATCCGGGAGCCAAGAAGAGGTTCACGCTCACCGGATCCGGGAAGATCAAGAGGAAGCATGCTTATAAAAGCCATATCCTCACCAAGAAGTCTACCAAGAGAAAGAGGAACCTCACCTATTTCACGCTGGTGCATAAAGCCGACCAGGACAATGTGAAGCGTCTGCTCGCGATGAAATAGTTTTTTTATTGTTGAACCGGGTGGCACAGCCCCCAAGGGTCCCGGCATGCCGGGAACGCTGACCATCCAAAAATCAAACGACCATGCCAAGATCAGTAAACAGTGTGGCATCACACAGACGGCGCAAAAAGATCCTCAGTCAGACCAAAGGCTACTGGGGACGCCGCAAGAATGTCTATACGGTGGCCAAGAACGCCCTGGAGAAAGGGCTCAGCTATGCCTACCGTGACCGGCGCAACAAGAAACGCTCTTTCCGGGCACTCTGGATACAGCGTATCAACGCCGGCGTACGTCAGTATGACATGTCCTATTCGGAGTTCATGGGCAAGCTCAGCAAAAAAGGCATCGCCCTCAACCGCAAGGTCCTTGCCGACCTGGCCATGAACCATCCCGAAGCTTTCAAAGCCATCGTCAACGAGGTGAAGAAAGCTTAGGCAGATAAAGACTTTATCAGGGGAAGCCGGCGGGCTTCCCTTTTTTTGTTCATTTAACCCTGTATGTCATGAAGATCGTGTTGATAGGTTACGGCAAGATGGGGAAAGAGATCGAGAAGGTGGCCCGGGAGCGGGGTCACCACATCCACCTCATCATCGACATCGGCAACCGCCACGACCTGACACCTGAAAAGCTGGCCGGCGCCAACATAGCCATCGAATTCACGGGTCCTCAGGCAGCTTATGACAATATCATCGCCTGCTTCGACGCCGCCCTGCCGGTGGTCTCCGGCAGCACGGGGTGGCTGGACAGGATGGACGAACTGAAGGAACACTGCCACCGGACCGACCAGGCTTTCTTCTATGCCTCCAACTACAGCCTGGGGGTCAATATCCTCTTTCATCTGAACCGGGTGCTGGCCCGCATCATGAAACGTTATCCGCAGTATGACATCACCCTGGAGGAGACCCATCACACCCAGAAGCTGGATGCTCCCAGCGGCACGGCCATCACCCTGGCTGAGGATATCCTGCGGGAGATCGACCCCCGCAAGAAGCAGTGGGTCAACCGGCCGGCATCCACCCGTGAAGAACTCTCCATCCTCTCCCACCGCCGCGACAGCATACCGGGCATACACACCATCCGCTATGAGTCGGAGATGGACACCCTCGAGCTGACCCATTCGGCCAAAAACCGCCGTGGCTTTGCCCTGGGCGCCGTGCTGGCCGCCGAATTCCTGCAGGGCAGGAAAGGCTGTTACGGCATGAACGACCTGCTGGGACTGGAGGAAAGTTGACCTCTCCCCGACAAAATGCCTGCGGATTTGTTACCTTTACGGAGCATTTGAAACAACAGAAACATGAAAATCAAAGAGATCATAAGAAACAGATATTTCAACTTCGGCCTTGTCTCTGTACTTTACATCCTGTGGGTCATCTGGCTTAACAACTACTGGTGGCTGCTGGGCGAGATCGTCATCTTCGACCTCTACATCACCCGCAAGGTCAACTGGACCTTCTGGAAAAAAAGGGAGGGCAAGAACAGCAAACTGGTGGAATGGCTGGACGCCCTGATCTTTGCCGTCATTGCTGTCTCTTTCATCAATATTTTCTTTTTCCAGAACTTCAAGATCCCCACGGGCTCGATGGAGAAGACCCTCCTCATTGGTGACCATCTCTTCGTCAGCAAGCTGGGCTACGGTCCCCGTCTGCCCATGACCCCCCTCTCCTTCCCTTTCACGCAGCACACCATGCCGGTGACAGGTGGCAAGTCGTACCTGGAATGGATCAAAAGACCCTACCGCCGCCTGCCGGGGCTGGGACATGTAAAGCGTTTCGACATCGTCGTCTTCAATTTCCCTGCCGGCGACACCGTGGTGCTGGAGCAACAGGCCCAGAGCTATTACTCCATCGTCCGGGGCCAGGCCATGCAGCTGCTGGCGGCCGACACCCTGGGCGGCAGACCTCCCAAACCTTTTGAAGTATATTACGCACAAGCCCGGAAGAGCGTCCGCAACCGGTATCACATCACCGTACGGCCTGTCGACAAGGAAGACAATTATATTAAAAGGTGTGTGGCCGTGGCCGGCGACACCCTGCAGATCATCCACGGCGACCTCTATGTGAACGGTGAGCTTGTCCCCGAGTTTCCGGAGCAACAGTTCCGTTATATCATCGTGACCAACGGCAGCCCCATCAACCCCCGCACCCTGGAGCGGATGGGCATCTACAAGTCGGATGTCTACCGCATGGGCACCTCGGAATATGTCATCCCGCTGACGCAGGCCAATTACAAAAAGATCAAAGCCTTCTCGATCGTAAAACAGATACAGCGGGTGGAAAACCCGGCCGGCAACTATGCTTATTATATCTTCCCCCATTCCCCGGACTTCCGGTGGAACGAGGACAACTTCGGTCCTCTGTGGATCCCGAAGAAAGGCGTAACGGTACC
>JALVJE010000125.1 GCA_027028505.1 Bacteroidales bacterium | reverse complement strand
GCCGCGGGGCAAGAAAGCTGACATCCTCATCATCAACGGTGTGGAGTGTGAGCCTTTCCTCACCGCCGACCACCGTCTCATGCTGGAGCGCGGCGAGGAGCTGGTCGTGGGCATACGCATCCTCATGAAAGCCCTGGCGGTGACCACAGCCGTCATAGGCATCGAGAACAACAAACCCGATGCCATCGACCATCTCACAAAGTTGACGGCTGACGAGCCGGGCATCACGGTGCAGCCGCTGAAGGTCAAGTACCCGCAGGGCGGTGAGAAACAGCTCATCAAGGCTATCACCGACCGGGAGGTGCCCTCGGGCGGCCTGCCGGTGGATGTGGGGGCGGTGGTGCACAATGTGGGCACTACGCTGGCCGCTTATGAGGCGGTGCAGAAGAACAAACCGCTCATTGAACGTATCGTTACGGTCACCGGAAAGTCAGTGGCCAAACCCTCCAACTTCCTGGTGCGCATAGGTACACCCATCTCCGCCCTCATCGATGCTGCCGGCGGCCTGCCGGAAGATACGGGCAAGGTGGTGCTGGGAGGACCCATGATGGGCAAGGCCGTGTCCAAACTGGAGATCCCCGTGACCAAAGGCACCTCGGGGGTGCTGATCATCCCCGATGCGGAGGCCCATAGGGCCCCTGTGGAGCCCTGCATACGCTGCGCCAAATGCGTGTCGGTGTGTCCTATGGGCTTGGAACCCTACCTGCTGATGGACCTGGGGGTGTACGAGAAGTTCGAGCGGGCACAGAAAGAGCGTGTCATGGATTGTATCGAATGTGGCTCTTGTAGCTATATCTGTCCGGCCGACAGACCGCTGCTCGATTATATACGCCTCGATAAGCTCAGGGTGGGCGAGATGATCAGAAAAGCCAGACAGGCTGCTAAATAATGGAAAAAATTACTGACCATGGATAAACTTCTTACCGTTTCAATGTCTCCCCATGCGCATGGCAGGGATACCACGTCGAAGCTTATGCTCGGTGTGGTGATCGCCCTCCTGCCTGCCTGGGCCGCCTCGGTGTGGTTCTTTGGCTGGGGGGCTTTGTATGTGCCGGTGCTCTCCGTCCTCTTCAGCGTGATCTTTGAGTATCTCATTGCCAGGTATCTGTTGAAGAAAGCGCCTTCCATCCGCGACGGCTCGGCCGTGGTCACCGGTCTGCTGCTGGCTTTCACGCTGCCGGTGAATATCCCCGTCTGGATCCTGGCCATCGGCACGCTGGTGGCGATCGGTGTGGGCAAGATGTCTTTCGGCGGTCTGGGCACCAACCCTTTCAACCCGGCTCTTGTGGGGAGGGTCTTTCTCTTTATCTCCTTCCCCGTGCAGATGACCTCCTGGCCTCTGCCCAAAGGCTTTGCCACCGCCGATGCGGTCACGGGCGCCACGCCGCTGGGCCTCCTCAAGGAGGGCATGATCCAGGGCGAGCACGTGGCCGATATGGTGAAAGAGCTGCCCACCAACTATGACATGTTCATGGGCCACATGGGCGGATCGATGGGCGAGGTGGCGGCGCTGGCCCTCCTGCTGGGGTTCCTTTATCTCCTCTGGCGCCGGATCATTACCTGGCACATCCCCGTGACGATCCTGACGACGGTCTTCCTCTTCAGCGGCCTGATGTGGCTCATCAACCCGGTTGACAATGCCAGCCCCGTGTTCCATCTTCTCTCGGGAGGACTGATGCTGGGGGCGATCTTCATGGCTACCGACTATGTCACCTCGCCGATGACGCCGCGGGGTATGGTGTGGTACGGCGTGGGCATAGGCCTGCTGACGGTCATCATACGGCGCTGGGGCGCCTATCCCGAAGGAGTGCAGTTCGCCATCCTCATCATGAACGCTTTCGTACCCCTCATTAACATGTATGTCAAACCCAAAAGGTTCGGGGAGGTAAAGAAAAATGGCTAAGAAAGAATCCACATTCCTGAATATGTTCCTGGCCCTGACGCTCGTGACCCTGGTCTCGTCGGCGATACTGGGGTATGTGTATGAGCTGACCAAGGAACCCATCGCCCAAGCCAAAGCGGAGCGACAGAACGCTGCCCTGCGCAATGTCCTGCCGGAATACAACAACGATCCGGTAAAGGAGATGTACAAGAAGGCTGTTGACGGGGATACGCTCTACTTTTTTCCGGCCCGCAAGGACAGCGCTCTGGTAGGCATTGCTGTGGAGACCTTCAGTCCCAAAGGATTCGGAGGGATGATACGCCTGATGGTGGGATTCCTTCCCGACGGGACCATTAATAAAATAGCCGTACTGGAGCATAACGAAACCCCCGGGCTGGGAGATAAGATGGAAGCCTCCAAGTCGGATTTTTCTCTGCAGTTCGACGGGAAAAACCCAAAGACCTTCAAGCTGTCGGTCAAAAAGGACGGGGGAGATGTGGATGCCATCACGGCCTCCACGATCAGCTCGCGGGCTTTCTGTGATGCGGTGGAACGTGCTTACAAGAACTTAGACCTTACGAAAGGAGGTGCACAATGAGTCAATGGAAAAATTTCAGCAAAGGACTGATCGTTGAGAATGCGGTCTTTGTGCAGGTGCTGGGGATGTGTCCCACGCTGGGAACCACCACCTCGGCCTACAACGGTCTGGGGATGGGACTGGCCACCACTTTTGTGTTGCTGATGTCCAACATCGTGGTGTCGATGGTCCGCAACTTCATCCCCGATAAGGTACGTATCCCGGCCTTCATCGTCATCATCGCCTCGTTCGTGACGGTGGTGCAGCTCACCATGCAGGCGTACGCCCCGGCCCTGTATAAAGAGCTGGGCCTGTTCATCCCGCTTATCGTGGTGAACTGCCTGGTGCTGGGACGGGCCGAAGCTTTTGCTTCGAAGAACAAGGTATGGTCTGCTGCCATCGACGGCCTGGGCATGGGGCTGGGCTTTACACTGGCCCTTTTCATGCTGGGCTCGGTACGTGAGATCCTGGGCGCCGGCTCATGGATGGGATTCAAGTTCATCCAGGGCGACGGCATGCTGCTCTTCGTGCTGGCTCCCGGCGCTTTCCTGGCCCTGGCTTACCTGATCAGCATCATGAACAAAGTGAGTAAGAAAAAAGCTTAAAAAGAACCGACCATGGAATATTTTGTGATCCTTATCTCGGCCATCTTTGTCAACAACATCGTTCTGGCCAAATTTCTGGGTATATGTCCTTTCATGGGGGTTTCCTCACGGCTGGAGACCTCTGTGGGGATGACCGGCGCCGTGGCTTTCGTCATGGTGCTGGCCACCATCGCTACCTACCTGATCCAGTATTACGTGCTGGTACCCCTGGGCATCGACTTCATGCAGACGATCACCTTCATCCTGGTCATCGCCGCCCTGGTGCAACTGGTGGAGATCATCCTGAAGAAAGTGAGTCCCGACCTGTATCAGGCGCTCGGCATCTTCCTCCCCCTGATCACCACCAACTGTGCCGTGCTGGGGGTGGCCATCCTTACCATCCAGGACAAGTACAACCTCCCCGAGGCAGTGGTCTTCTCCTTTGCCACGGCCATCGGCTTCGGCCTGGCGCTGGTGCTGCTCTCCAGCATCCGCGAGTCGCTCGACCTGGTTCCCGTCCCCAAAGGCATGAAAGGCATACCCATCGCCTTCGTCGTCGCCGGCATCCTCTCCATGGCTTTTATGGGGTTCGCAGGACTGGTGTAGGGAACGATGAACGATGAATGACGAACGACGAATGTCGAAATGTGGGAAAAGTATGAAAAGTAGGAGAAGGGCTTAGAGCGTAGAGCATAGAGCATAGAGCGTAGAGAAAAACACAGCACTAAATCCCTCAATTTCTCACATCTGTCCAAAATAAATAAAGAGTAGCAAAAAAATGGCTGGTTGATATACCATATTAAATGGTATTTTTATTGTGCCAACAAAAAAAACAACCAGCCATGCGAAATATAGCACTTTTTAGCC
>JALVJE010000124.1 GCA_027028505.1 Bacteroidales bacterium | reverse complement strand
GACTGCGTCGGGATGAAATTAAGTAGAAATTAGCTCGCTAACGCTCGCGAAATTAAGTAGTAATTAAGTAGTCATTCATGAATCATCTTTCAAAAATAAGAAATCGATATTCGATATTTATTCTTCTTTTTGCTTTGTGTTGTCATTCAGTAGTTTGCGTGCTTTGCGTTTCACTTTGCGTCGTCTGCGTGAAGCCTCCCATTCAGAAATCATCACTCAAAAATCAAAATTCATCATTCATCATTCGATGTTCAATGTTCGACATTCCCCCTCTCCATTCGAGCTTCAAGCTTCAAGCATCGAACTTCCTTTTGCCTTTCCTCGTCCGACGTAGTCCCGGTAAACCAGGACGAAGTCGGATTACTTTTGCCTTTTGCCTTTATCCTTTATCCTTCCCCCTCTGTCTCACCACCTCATAGATCAGTATCCCGGCTGCCACCGACACATTGAGCGACTCCACCTTTCCTTTCATGGGGATCGACACCAGGTGGTCGGCCAGGCGAAGCAACTGCGGATCGATCCCTTTCTCTTCCGAGCCCATAATGATGGCGAGGGGTCTTTTCATATCCGGTTCGTCAAAGCGCTCATTGCCTTTTTCGGTAGCGGCGATCAGGGTGAGTCCGGCATCTTTCAGATACCGAAGGGTAGCCTGCAGGTTCTCTTCGCGGCATACCGGCAGGTGCATGAGCGCACCCGAGGAGGTCTTGATGGCATCGGCATTGACCAGAGCGCTGTTGCGGGAGGGGATGATCATGGCATGGCATCCGGCAGCCTCGGCGGTACGGGCGATGGCCCCGAGATTACGCACGTCGGTGATCCTGTCCAGCACAATAAAGAAGGGGGTCTCCCCCTGTTCGTACAACGTGGGGAGGATATTCTCCACCTTCTGATATTCCAGCAGGGAGAGCAGGGCGATCACCCCCTGGTGGTTGCCGGAGGAGATGCGGTTCAGCTTTTCCTGGGGTACGAACTGATAAGGTACTCCCTGCGCCCGCACCAGCGAGAACAAGGAGCGAAAGGCTTCCCCCTGCATTCCCTTGCGCAGGAAGATCTTCTCAAAAGGCTGTCCTGCCTCCAGGGCCTCCATTACGGGCCGTATGCCATAGATCTTTTTCACCGGTTTTGTCAATAACGTACTGAAAAAACATTTCCCTGCCGCCAGGTCCTGACCGCCTCCACCCATCGTGTTACCAGGTTCTCACTGCGCGAGAGGTTATACACATTGTCGGAAAAAGGACTGTCGATCCTGACGAACGTAAAGGATAATTTCCCGGGATCTTTCTCATCCCCATAGGTCCATACCTCACGTGACACGGTCTTGGTAAGATTATCCGGCGGCCCGTAGATAATATAGATCATCCCCCGGTCGGTACGCCACCCTTCTTTCCAGGTAGAAAAGAAAATATTGGCAAAATAGACACGGTTGTAGTAGATACGAACCAGCTGACGTGCCTGTTCCACGTCGTCGGTGGTGCTCAGCCAGAACTCATCCACGGCCAGTTTTCTGTTGGGCCGGCTCATCAGATGCTCCATCTCATTCTTTGTCAACAGATAGGCCAGTGGCCGGGCCATCTGGTCGGGAGAGAGTATCTTCGGGAAGAAAGGTCCGAAGTTGCATAAGGTCACTCCATCCTTCACCGTTGAATCCACGCTGAACTGGTAGATCCCCTCCCTTGGCAGCCGGACATAATCCGTTTGGAAAGAGATCTGCCAGGTGCTGTCAGGAGGACGCCGCAGGATGGGCGAGCCTACATTAATGTTCGGGGCGACCGGGATGGTGGTATCGGGCCGGAAATAACGGATGAAAAATGCATGCGGCTGCTGATCGCGGTAGATGATCTTCACAGCAGAAGAGGAGTCCAGCGCATAGGAGAAGACCTGTCTGTGTGTCTTCACATCCACCACCATGTAGTTTTGTGAGGAAAAACGCGTGCGTTTGTCCACATACAAGAATTTCTGTACGGCCGTTTTGCGGATCATATCGATCATCACTACCTCCAGGATATACTTATTCCCCTGACGGCATTTTATCAGTATACTTTTTTCTATGACCCTGCTATGAAGTTTGGTGGGGTCAATGGAATAATGCACCACGCCCGAGTCGGCCAGGGCGGTAGCGCGTTTTTTAACCAGGAAAAGACGGTATCTGACATCCAAAAAGGAGATATAATTACCACTCTCACCGGCCTGGTTAAAAAGCAATTGGTTGGGGGCTATCCTGACCCGCAACAGCGATACCGAGTCGGTGGTATGATAAATGCGGTACTCGGGCTGCAGGGGGGTACGCCCGGGGATGTAAAGGTACGAGAGGTTTTTGTTGGGTTTCTTCACGGGCAGGGTCTCCTCCACCTTGCACATGCCGAGGCCCAGCACCATCAGGATCATCGCCGTATAAAAGAGATATCGTCTCACCTTCGGAATTTCTGACTAAAAATACGTTTTTTTCATCAAACAAAAAGCAGAGTAGCCTTTCATCCCTGAAAATATCATCTCCACACGAGGGCCGTGGCCGCCGTCAGTCCTGTCTCCTCTATCCTCACCTGATAGAGGGTATGATCCCCGCCGGTCGTCTTATACACCCCCGTCTCCTGCCCCAGGAAGACCTCATGCCCGTGCTGGATATTGAAGGAGGCAGGCCAGACCTCCTCCCCCTCCTCACGTGCAACAGCATCCATGATCCAACGGATATAGGAGACATTGTTCACATGATCGTTCATGTCCAGATCTGAGAAATAAACGGTTTTTCCATAGACCCGCTCCGCCTCCTTTACTTTGGGCAGTGACCTCAACGGCTCGTCGAACACCTCCCGTTCCCGGAAATTATAATGTTCGAACATCGCCGGGTCCATGAGGATGTGTTTTCTTTTCTCCGTATCGATGATCAGCCAGGAGGTAGTGGCCCGGGCGACTTCTTCTCCTTTTCCGTCATGCACCAGAAAGTCCCTGTGTGCAAAAAGGCGGTCCGGACGCCGCGGCCAGGTCTCGATGGTGAGGGTGTCTCCCCACGCCGCCCTGCGGGAGGTCTCCACACGCATCTGCCGCAATACCCAGGCCAGGCGCTGCTGCTGCAGATCGTTGTAACCCAGTTGCAGACGGATGGCATGCGACGCCGCCGCATCCTGTAAAAAGTTTGTCAACGCAACAAAGGAAAGATTCCGGCTCACATCGGTGTCGTAGGTGTGCACCTCGTATTCTTTGATCATGAATGTTTCCTGTGGCATGAGAATGAGTTAAGGAGTTATGAGTTATGAGTTTTGAGTATCGAGTCCCGCAACTCTTAGGATCTTCGATCCTTTAGAGTTGCGAGGATGCTCGCAGATCTCGATCTGCGGCATATCGAGTTAGGAGTTTTGAGTATCGAGTTAATATTTTAGATATTTTATTTCGAGCCCCGATAAATCGGGATCTCCGCTTCGCTCCGCCTTCGCGCTTCAAGCATCCCCGCCCGGACGATCGTCCGGTCGGACGGGGAGCTTCGAGCTTCTCCTCCCCAGCTCTTCCACCAGCTCTCCCCATTTTTCCGTTTTTTGTTCCAGTTCGTTTTTCAGTTGTCCGTAGGCTTTCCCCAGTGCGTTGAGGTCGCCGTCATAGGTCTCCGGCGCTGCCAGGAGGCCTTCCATGTGTTGTTGTTCATTCTCCAGGGCATGGATCTCCTCTTCGAGGCGGGCGATCCTGTTCTCCAGGTTTTTCACGCGGTTCCTCCGGCGTTTCCGCTCCTCATATGTCAGCGGCCCTTCCCCGTTGTCCGGAGCATCCTCCTCCGGGCGGCGGGCGCTCCCGCCTGCCCTGCCTTTGCGTTCCAGGTCGGTGAGACTTTCGAGCTTCCTTTTCTCCAGGAAACGGTAGATGTCGCCGTCATGTTGTGTGAGGTGGTGGCCCCGCACCTCGTAGAGGGTCTCCACAAGACCGTCGAGGAAATCCCTGTCGTGGGAGACC
>JALVJE010000123.1 GCA_027028505.1 Bacteroidales bacterium | reverse complement strand
GTATGTCATACATCAGATAAATCCTCCATTTTGTATTTCCATTTGAATACTACCGGCTCTTCATTGATTTCATTGATCCCTTGGTATATTCTATCTATAAGTTCCTTTTTACTCTTCACCCGGATATGTCGTAGGAAGGAACGGGTTATTTTACTGAAAAACATTTCTATCATATTTAGCCATGAACCATGCTTTGGTGTAAAGATAAATTCAAACCGTCCTGGTTTTTTTAATAGCCATGCTTTTGTCTCTTTGGAAACGTGTGATGAATGATTATCCAATACGACTCTGATCTTCCAATCATCTGGATATTGTTTATCCACCTCAGTTAAAAACTCAATAAATTCTTTACTTCGGTGTCTGTCTCTGACCAAAGGAATAATTTTTCCAGTATGTAAATCAATGCCTGCAAGAAGACTAACCGTTCCTAATCGCTTATATTCATAATCTCTTTGCAGGGTTGCATGTTGACCTACGACTGGTTGTAACTGTGGAGCAATATTCTTTATGGCCTGTATACCGGGCTTTTCATCATAGGATAATGTAGTGGACTTACGTTCTTCATCGTCCGGATTTTCATTGATCAATGCTATCTCCTTATATACCTGCAACACATTGGCCATCTTTATTTCAAACTCAGGATCACGCTTTTCCAAATAATAACTGACCTTGTGAGGTTTGATATTCCCTTGAGAGAGGATCTTATTCAAAACACCTTTGTCAATTCTTGAAAGTACAGGATAACCCGCTTGTTTACAATTTTCTCTAATATGTTTCCTGAGCAAGCTATAGGTCCATGTTTCATGGGCATAGCCAAGTTCCCTGGGAGATTGACAGGCTATGGAAAGAACCCAGCTTTTTGCATCATCGGTTATCTTTGGTTTGGCTCCCCGGCCTGGTAGGTCTTTCAATGCTGTAAGTGCGCCAAATGCTATGGCCTTGTTTATACAACGATCAACCAAGGGCCTATTTGTATTTAAATTGCGCGCTATAGCTGTAATACTCTCACCATCCATGTATTGCAACAATATCTTAGCACGCATTACTTCCCGGTGGGGTGCGGTTCTACTTTTTGATATCTGAATTAATTTTTCCAGATCCGTTGGATTTACAACTAATTTTGGCTTACTTGTCTTTCTCATCTTTGTTGAGGTTTATGGGGTTATACTTCAACAAAGATATGAAATATTTATATGTAATACTATTTATAGAACGCTATACTAGAGTGCCTAAAGTTTGGAGTGTCTAGAGTTGAGTTATCATTCTAATTTCGCTTCATCCTTAGTCCGCCCTAGCCACCGGCGAAGGCGGAGCTTATTTCTCATCGCTGACTCTTCCAACTCTTCAGACTTTTTCCACTCTTCGACTTTTCCTACTTTTCCTACTTCCTGATCGACCTGTATATCTCTTCCAGAATATTGGTCCGGATGTTCAGTGAGATGAGCTTGTGGTTGAGCCGTGTGGGATAGACGCGGTTGGAGAAGAAGATGTAGAGGAGGCCTTTGTCGGGGTCCACCCAGGTGAAGGTGCCGGTATATCCCGAGTGGCCGAAGCTGTTGGGTCCGGCTGAGGGACAGGGGTATGCGCTCTCCGGCGGGAGCTGGTCATTCTGCGGGTCGGGTTTGTCAAAGCCCAGGCCTCGGCGGTTGCCGTTCTCCGGGAACTGATAGCGACTGAACTCCCGCAGGATGCTGTCGCTGATGATACGGTGTCCGCCGAAGGTGCCCATGTTCAGGTACATCTGCATCAGCTTGGCCAGGTCGTTGGCCGTGCCGAAGAGGCCGGCGTTGCCCGACACCCCGCCCATCATGGCGGCGCCCTCATCATGCACCCACCCCTGCAATTGCTCCTTGCGGAAGAAAGTGTCGTTCTCGGTGGGTACGATGCGCATCAACGGATAATGAAGGTGCGGGTTGTAAGTGAGATCGTATGCTCCCAGCGGCCGGTAAACAGAATCTTTCAGATAGGTCTCGAAATCGATGCCGGTCTCCTGTTTGACGATCGCAGGATAGAGATAAAAGCTGAGTCCCGAATAGACATATTTCTTCTCCGGCAGGAGAGGCGACTTTTTGATCGCCTTGTAGATCTTCTTCCGGTAGCTGGTGCGCAGGAAGATGCGCGGGGCCACGTTGGTATGGTATTTTTCCGAGGAGTCGAGGGAGTAATAGACCCTGCGCAGTTGATCGTGTTTGTTCACCGTGCTGCGCCAGTAAGGGATCCAAGCCTGCAGCCGGGCCTGGTGGGCCAGCACGTCGCGGACGACCACCTCTTTCTTGTTGGAGTGCTTCCACTGGGGCCAGTAAGTGGAGAAAGGTACATCCAGATCGAACTTCCCCTGGTCGTGCAGCCGCATGATAGCCGGCAGGGCTCCCGTGATCTTGGTTACCGAGGCGAAGTCATACAACGACTCTTTACTGACAGGTGTTTTGCGGGCGTAAGTGTAATAGCCGTACGTCTTGTGAAAGACCACCGTGCCGTTACGTGCCACCAGCACCTCGCAGCCGGGGGCCGCGCCGGTGTCGATGGCAAAGTTGGCGATCGAGTCGATCTTCGCTTCCAGGTATCTGCCGTCCATACCCACCGCTTCGGGGCGGTCATACCGCAGGCGGCCGATGGATGATGTGACGAGACCCGTGCCCAGGGGATAGTGTTCTCCTGCTGTCACCGGCAGCATACCCCCGATGCCATAGGCGCCGAAGACCATCTGGGCGGCCAGCTCCTCCATCAGCGGGGTCTCCTGGTAAGTAACGAGGAGTGCCTTGCTGGCGGAGATGTGGGGGAGGAGCGCCAGGGCAAAGGGATTGCCGAAGAGGACGGTGATGGTGCGGTGGGCCTGTACGATCGTGTCGATGAAGGCGATCTCATCCTGCTCCAGGCCAAAGTTGCGATAGGGCCGCTGATCGGTGCCCTGAATACCCAGGATGACGAGCGAGTAGCCGTTGAGCTTCTGCAACAGTTTGTTTTGACTGGCGGTGTCACGGGGCATGACGAACAGGTCCATGCGGGTGTAGAGCTTCAGGTACTCCTGGAAGCGGGTGAGGGTGTCGCTGCCGGTGACGACGGCGGCGATCCTCTCCTTTTCCAGGTGACGTACCGGCACGATGCTGTCGTCGTTCTGCAGCAGGGTGACGGCCGCCTGCGACAGCCGGCGGTTGAGCATCTGTGCCTCTAAAGTATTGAGGTCCTCACGCAGGTGGTCCAGAGGTACGGGTTGGTAGTGTGCCAGGCCGGCACGGTACTTGGCCCGCAGGATCTTCTTCACCCGGGCGTAAATATCCTTTTTATCCAGTCGTCCGCTCTGCAGGGCTTTCTGCACTTCTGTGATGGCCCGGGGGATGTCTTCGGAGAACTCGATCAGGTCGTTGCCGGCCTCCAGGGCTTTCACGTCGGCAAGACCGGGGGCGAAGTATTTGGTGACCCCTTTCATGTTCATCGCATCGGTGACCACCAGTCCTTTGAAGCCCAGCTCGTCTTTCAGCAGGCCGGTGACGATAGGCTGGCTGAGGGTGGAGGGCTGACGGGGCGTGCTGTCGAGGGCCGGGATACTGAGATGGGCGACCATCATGGCGGCGACGCCGTCATGGATCATCCGGCGGAAAGGATATATCTCCAGACTGTCGAGATGCTGACGGCTGTGGCGGATCACCGGCAGGCCCAGGTGCGAGTCGGTGTCGGTGTCGCCGTGGCCGGGAAAATGCTTAGCCGTGGCCAGGATGCCGTGCTCCTGCATGCCCAGCATATAGAGGGAACCCCGCCGGGCCACCTTCTCACGGTCCATGCCGAAGGAGCGGAAGTTGATCACCGGGTTGTGGGGATTGTTGTTGATGTCTACCACCGGTGCGAAGTTCATCTGTATGCCCATGCGGCGGAACTCCCGGGCCACCTCGGCGCCCAGGGCGTAGAGGAGTGAGTCGTCGCGGATGGCGCCCAGTGTCATCTGGTAAGGGAACCGTATCGTGCCGTCGAGGCGCATGCCCAGCCCCCACTCGCCGTCGATGGCGATGAGCATCGGCACCTGCGACTGCGACTGCAGGTAGTTGGTCATCTCTGCCTGCCGCTCCGGCGTGCCCTGGAAAAAGATCAGTCCGCCGATGTGCTGCTCACGGACCAGCTTCAGGAGGGCATCGGTATGCTCCGGGCCGCGGTTGGAGTAAGCTGCTGCCATGAAGAGCTGTCCCAGCCGCTCCTCAGGTGTGAGACTGTTAAAGACCGAATCGACCCATTGCTGCTCCTGCGGCGAGGCAGAGACCGTCAGGTCGGCAAAGGGATTATCCTGCGCATGGGAAGAAAAGGAGTACAGTCCGCCGAGGATAAAAATAAGGATGGGAAAATATTTCATCGTATATTGAATTAGTTTGCTGGCACTGGTGAAATTAAGTAAAAATTTGCTCCCTTCGGTCGCGAAATTAGCTCGCTGGCGCGAGCGAAATTATGTAGTAATTAGTTCGCTTCGCGAACGAAATTTACTCGCTACGCTCGTGTAATTTGCTCCCTTCGGTCGCGAAATTAAGTAGAAATTAGGTAGTAATTTAGTAGCCATTTATCAATCATCTTTCGAACCTGAAATGCCGAAATGATCAAAATCTACGATTTTGTAATCATTTCGAGCATACTCGCAACTCTAAAGGGATCAAAGATCCCAAGAGTTGCGGCACCTGAAACCTGGAACCTGGAACTTCCTTCTGCCTTCTGCCTTTCCTCGTCCGACGTAGCCTGGGCAAAGTCGGATTACTTATTACTTTTTTTCTTTGCTATGTTCTTCCAGCACCTTCCTTACCGATCCCAGGCGCAGCAGTCTCTCCCTGGCCTCTTCCTCCGGCAGTCCCAGTTCCTCCATGATGATCCTGCTTCCCCGCTTGACCAGCTTTTGGTTGGTCAGTTGCATATCCACCATTTTGTTGCCTTTGACGCGGCCCAGTTTGATCATGGTGCCGGTGGTGATCATATTGAGGATCATTTTGGTGGCGGTGCCGGCCTTGAGGCGTGTGCTGCCCGTGATGAACTCCGGACCAACCACTGCCACGATGGGAATATCCACCTCTTTCTCCAGGGGGGTGTCGGGGTTGCAGGTGATGCAGGCGGTAAGCACGCCATGCTTACGGGCCTCGCGCACACCGCCTATGACGTAAGGGGTGCGTCCCGAGGCGGCGATGCCCACCAGCGTGTCTTTGTCGTTGATGTCGTATGCCATCAGGTCTTTCCACGCCTGAGCATAGTCGTCTTCGGCATCTTCCACGGCCTTGCGTATGGCCGAGTCGCCGCCGGCGATGAGGCCGATGACCACATTGTCGGGCATGCCGAAGGTGGGAGGGACCTCCGAAGCATCCAGGATGCCCAGGCGACCACTGGTGCCGGCGCCTATGTAGAACAGCCGCCCGCCCTCCTTCATGCGCCGGACCACCTCCTCGATCAGCCGCTCGATCTGAGGGATCACCTTGCGTACTGCCAGATGGACTGTCTCGTCCTCCTTGTTGATGTTGACCAGGATATCATGGATCGACATCTTGTCGAGGTGATCAAAACGGGAAGGTTGCTCGGTGATAAGGGCCATGATGCAGTGATTTTTTTGAGGGGGTAAAATTAGAAAAAAATAGAGAAAGCAGGGGAGAGATGAAATAAAGGGGAAATTAGTTCGCTTCGCGAACGAAATTTGCTCCCTTCGGTCGCGAAATTTACCCCGACTGCGTCGGGACGAAATTGAATAGAAATTTACTCGCTGACGCTCGTGTAATTAATCCCGACTTGTCGGGATGAAATTAAGTGGAAATTAGCTCCCTTCTTTGCCCGCACGCTGTCGCTGAAGCTTTAGCGCAGGCGCCCGAAGGCTTGCCGGAGGCTGGTTGGTCGCGAAATTTTGTAGCAATTCATTTGAATTGAACAGAAAATTGTATTAACTTTGTAATTACAATACAGTTCATGCTATGGAAATATCTGTGATCAAAATAGGTAACTCAAAAGGTTTCAGGCTTCCCAAAGCCCTTCTGGAGAAATACGATATCCGGGATAAAGTGGAACTTATTCTGGAAAAGGGATTCATTGTGTTGAAACCTGTTCAGACGCCGAGAAAGGGATGGGAAGAGGCCTTTAAGAAAATGCATGAAAAGGGGGATGATAAGCTGTTGATGGATGATGTTTTTGAAGAAGAAAATCCCGAGGAATGGACCTGAAACAGTATCAGATCGTCCTGGTCAACCTGGATCCGACCATCGGCAGTGAGATCAGGAAGATGCGACCCTGCGTGATCATTTCCCCCGATGAAATGAACAAATACCTGCGTACCATTATCATCGCCCCGATGACAACGGTCTCCCGCAATTATCCGACAAGGGTGAAGGTCAGGCATGATAAGAAAGACGGATGGATCGTGATCGATCAGGTCCGAACCATTGACAAAAGAAGGATCATTAAGATCCTGGGGAAGTTGAAGAATAATGAGATCAAAAAGGTGAAAGATATTATCAAAGAGACCTTTGTGGATTGAAGAGGGAATTGGCACGGGCGATGCCCTTGCAAAATTAAGCCATTGCGTGGCTGAAATTAGTGGAAATTAGCTCCCTTCGGTCGCGAAATTAGTTCGGGCTGCGCCCTCGCGAAATTAGCGCCTGCGGCGCGTCATTCGATGATCATACGATGGTCATACGGTAATCATTAGTTCGCTGCATTGCCCACCGAAGGCTTGCCGGAGGCTGGACGCTCACGAAATTTACTCGCTGACGCTCGTGAAATTTGCTCCCGTTGGTCGCGAAATTAAGTAGTCATTAAGTTGTCACTTAGCAATCATCCTTGGAACATGGAACCTGGAACTTTCTTTTGCCTTTTGCCTTATTACTTTTGCCTTCCTTCTTCCCAGCACCCAGTACCCCCGTCCGAACGGACGTTCGTCCGGGCGGGCAGCACCCAGCACCACTTTTTATTCTATATTACATGAGGATCTGGTTTCCTTCCCTCACTTATAAGATTTTTACCAACTTTCCATACTTTTCAATCCCGAATTTCCCAGATTTCCAATCTGTTGGAAATTCGAGGATGCTCGCAAATGCCTGCATGCGGGCATTTGCGGCACTCATCCACTTATCAACTTTCTATTTTTTTGTATTATTTTAGCATATCAGCTCCGGATCCATACGCCGACTTTTAAAACAGATACAAGATGAAAGATAACAAGCTGAAATGGGGCATCCTGGGCACGGCGGCCATTGCAGAGGAGGCGGTCATACCGGCCCTGCGGAAAAGCCGGTACGGCGAGCCGGCCGCCATCGCTTCGCGCAGCGCTGCCAAAGCCCGTAGCACGGCCTCCCGCTTTGACATCCCGAAAGCTTATGGTTCCTACGATGATCTGCTGGCAGATGAGGAGATAGATGCCGTTTATATCCCGCTGCCCAATCACCTGCATGTGGCATGGTCGCTGCGGGCCCTGCAGGCCGGGAAGCATGTGCTGGTGGAAAAGCCGGTGGCCCTCAACGCTGCCGAAGCCCTGCATTTGCTGGAAGAGTCAAAAAAGTATCCCCGCCTGAAGATCATGGAGGCGTTCATGTACCGTTTTCATCCGCAGTGGATAAAGGTAAAAGAGATGATTGCCACGGGAGCCATTGGCACCCTGAAAACCATTCAGTCCGCTTTCTCTTTTTATCTGGATGATCCTGCTCACATCGTCAACAAAAAAGAGTGTGGCGGCGGTAGCCTGATGGACATCGGTTGTTATCCCATCTCCCTCTCACGTTTCCTGTTCGGTGAGGAGCCGGAGGAGGTACAGGCGGAGATCGAGTTCCATCCCGTTTTCGGTACCGACACCCTGGCCACCTGCATCCTGAAGTTCAGGGAGGGCAGTTCTTCCTTTTTCAGCTCTACCTTACTGGCTGATCACCAATATGTGAAGATCATGGGCACGGAGGGGTACATTGAGATGGAGCGGCCTTTCAACCCCGAACCGGACCGGGAGTCATCCATAGCCATAGTGAAAAATGAGAAGAAGGAGGTTGTCGGATTTGCTCCCTGTGACCAGTATGTACTGGAGGTGGATGCATTCTCTCAGGCGGTGCTGAAAGATGAACCGGTGCCCACGCCGTTGGAGGATGCTGTGAACAATATGAAAGTCATTGATATGTTGCTGAACCGGGGCCGGCGGACGACGGCCTGAAAAACAAATACTTATTATGGACAAAAAAAGATCGATACTGACAATAGCCTGGCTGGGCATGGCGCTTTTCCTGTTGTTGACCGTTTCTCCTCTGTTGGCGCAGAACGGTGGCAGCACGCCGCCTTTCAGGGATAAGAACAAATCGCTCGACGAGCAGGCCCGCGAGATCATCTCCCGGATGACCACAAAAGAGAAGATCTACCTGACCGTGGGTGACGGCAAATTCCTCCCGGCCATGGACCAGAAGAATGTGGAGACAGGTACGGGCATCATCATTGCCAACCAGCAGGCCAGGCTGGTCATCCCGCGCCTGGGCATTCGCAAGTCGGCACTCACCGACGGGCCTGCCGGCATCAACAGGGATCCCAAACCGGTGAAAGGACTGGGATACACTTACACCACGGCCTTCCCCACCTCCACCTGTCTGGCTGCCACCTGGAATACGGACCTGGCGGAGCAGGTGGGTCGGGCCCTCGGCGCCGAACTGCTGGCATACGATTATGACCTGATCCTCATGCCGGCGATGAACCTGCACCGCGACCCGCGCTGCGGCCGTAACTTCGAATACTATTCCGAAGACCCGCTCATCTCCGGTAAGATGGCCGCTGCCGTAGTGCGGGGGGTGCAGTCCAAAGATGTGGGCGCCACCCTCAAACACTTTGTTGCCAACAACCAGGAGACCAACCGGCGCCTTTACAATGCAGTGATCAGCCAGCGTGCCCTGCGCGAGCTTTACCTGCGGGGCTTTGAGATCGCCGTGAAGGAGAGCCGGCCCCAGGCCATCATGACCTCCTACAACCGGCTGAACGGTTTTTATACGGCCGAGAACCCCGATCTGTTGCAGACGATCGTGCGACAGGAGTGGGGCTTCGACGGTCTTTTCATGACCGACTTCGACGGGTATGGCAGCGCTGTGGCCAAAGTACGGGCCGGCAACAATATGCTCATGGGCGGAAACCGCCAGGAGATCAAAGAGCTGGAGGAAGGGCTCAAGAACAGGACATTGGATGAGAGCACCCTCGACAGCAACCTGATCTACAATATCAAATTAAAATTACAGTCGCATCGTAAGAAAGGCATCCTGCCCACCTTCAAACCCAACCTGGAGACTTCGGAACGCATAGCCCGGGAAGCCGCCGGCGAAGGGATGGTGTTGCTCAAGAATGATCACAACACCTTGCCTTTCAACAGGAAAGTGAAGCATGTGGCTCTCTTCGGCAAGATGTCCTACTACCTGGTCAAGACCGGCACGGGCAGCGGCGGGGTGAGAAGCACACGCTATGCGATCTCCGTGAATGACGGTATCAAGGCGGCCGGGTATAAGATCCTGAAAGACCTGGAGGCGAAGTACACGGCCTATGTGGAGAAGATAAAACGAGACAACCTGGTGCCGCCCTATTTCGACAATCCGAAGATGCGTAAAGACAACGGTATCAAAGGCAACCAGGCGCCGCCCCATTTCAAGGAGCGCCTCGTGCCTTTCACCGACGAGTTGCCTATGTCTGTGGAGGAGATCCGGAAATACGAGCCCCATTCGGATATTGCCATCGTCACTCTGGCCCGGAGCGGCGGCGAGAACTATGAGAACGGCTGGCTGCCCATCACGCCCACCGAGCTGGCGCTGGTGAAGAACGTCTGCGAGGTGTACCATGCCGCAGGCAAGAAAGTGGTGGTGGTGCTGAACATCGGCGGGGTGTGGGAGACCACGAGCTGGCGGGATAATCCCGACGCCATCCTCCTGGCCTGGCAGCCGGGGCAGGAGGGAGGATATGCCGTAGCAGATATCCTGAGTGGTAAGGTGAACCCGTCGGGCAAGCTGCCGGACACCTTCCCCCTGAAACTCGAAGATGTGCCCTCCTATGGCTCTTTCCCCGGCGAACCCAAAAAAGATCCTTACAACTCGTTCTATAATGAAGGGATATACGTGGGATACCGTTATTATGAAACTTTCGGGGTACAGGTGGCCTATCCTTTTGGATACGGTCTCTCCTATACCACCTTTCAATATTCAGGCCTTCAGCTCAGCAGCAAGACCTTTGATAAGAAGCTCACCGTGAGCGTCACGGTGAAAAATACGGGTAAAAGAGCCGGCAAGGAGGTGGTGCAGCTCTATCTGGCTGCTCCCCGCAATGAGATCGACAAGCCTTTCCAGGAGTTGAAGGGCTTTGCCAAGACGAAGCTGCTGAAGCCGGGCGAGAGCCAGACGCTCTCTTTCGTGCTGGATGCACGCGCCCTGGCCTCCTTCTGGAGCGGCATAGATGCCTGGGTGGCCGATAAGGGAGATTACGAGGTACGCATCGGCGCCTCCTCCACCGACATACGCCTGAAAGACACCTTCACCCTCCCGGCGCCGCTGACCGTAGAGAAAGTACACGATGTGCTGTACCCCAATTTCTATTTTAAGGAGATGACAAGTTGGGGGAGGTGAATAAATATTTAAATTTATACCTGACTAATGCGTGATACGGGTTAAACAATATCTCTGTTCAAATTGTGCAACGACAAAGCTACCATAACCCGCAATTACAGCTTGCCTGGGATTTTGTGCAATACACAGGCAACCATATTTTCCTGACGGGCAGGGCCGGAACGGGAAAAACTACTTTCCTGCACGATCTGAAAGAATTGTCACCCAAACGGATGATCGTGGTGGCTCCCACCGGTGTGGCGGCTATTAATGCCGGAGGGGTAACCATCCATTCTTTTTTTCAACTTCCTTTTGGGCCGATGGTGCCCGGATACAAGGAAAATGAAGAGAAAAAAAGTATGCGGTTCAGTGCACAGAAAAGGGATATTATCCGGAGTCTGGACTTGCTGGTGATCGATGAGATCAGTATGGTGCGGGGGGATCTGCTGGACAGTATTGATGAACGGCTGCGGCAGTTCCGGCAGAACGATAAACCGTTCGGCGGAGTGCAGATGCTGATGATCGGGGACATGCAGCAGTTGCCCCCTGTGGTGAAAGAAGATGAATGGGAGCTGTTGCGGAAATTTTATCAGACACCCTATTTTTTCAGCAGCCGGGCATTGCAAAAAGCAGGTTATAC
>JALVJE010000122.1 GCA_027028505.1 Bacteroidales bacterium | reverse complement strand
TGTGGCGGTTACCTGGGTTCCTATGAACATGAGTACCAGGATGCGAAGACCTGGGCCGGCTGGGGGATCGATTACATCAAGTACGACTGGTGTTCCTATGGCCGCATAGCCAAAGACAACAGCCTGGAGGAGCTGCAGAAACCCTATATCCTCATGCGCAAGGCGCTGGATGCTGTCGACAGGGATATCGTATATTCCCTCTGCCAGTATGGTATGGGACATGTGTGGGAATGGGGTGCCCAAGTGGGGGGCAACCTGTGGCGTACCACCGGCGACATCACCGACACCTGGCAAAGCATGTCGGGCATTGGCTTCCGGCAGGGTCCTGCCGCTCCCTATGCTTCGCCCGGCCACTGGAACGATCCCGACATGCTGGTGGTGGGCTGGGTCGGCTGGGGACCGAACATACGTCCCTCGCGCCTGACACCCGATGAACAGTATACCCACAT
Source organism: Bacteroidales bacterium (assembly GCA_027028505.1). Taxonomy (GTDB): domain Bacteria; phylum Bacteroidota; class Bacteroidia; order Bacteroidales; family VadinHA17; genus DRPN01. The sequence goes on along the minus strand of JALVJE010000122.1, from coordinate 31,151 downwards.
CAGCCTGTGGAGCCTTCTCGCAGCGCCGCTGCTGATAGGTTGCGATCTCACACGCCTGGACGACTTCACCATGAGCCTCCTCACCAACGATGAGGTGCTGGCCGTCGATCAGGACCCCCTGGGGAAGGCCGCCCTGCCTGTCTATAACAAAGATAACATCCAGTACTGGGTCAGACCGCTGGCCGACGGGTCACATGCGGCCGGGATCTTTAACCTGGGGAAAGAAAAAAAGAAGATGACCGTGAGCCTGGCGGATCTGGGACTGGAGAGCGGGAAATACAGGATCCGCGACCTGTGGCGGCAGAAAGACCTGGGTACCTTCGATAAGAACATTGAAGTGAAAGTTCCTTCGCACGGCGTGGTGATGATAAAAATAACTCCTGTGGAGCAATAAAGGGTTTTCTCCGGGACGGATCGCGGGATCCCCACGGGGCAAGCACATAAACGAATATTTATATGTCAGAGTTCAGCAACAACAGGGAAGAACGGATCACTGCCTTTACGGATTTTACGAAGCGTCTGATCGCGGGAGCCAAAGGCATTGAGCTGATGAAAGAGTACCGGTTCCTTTTCAGGACCCTGGTGCCTTCCGATATCATCACGGCCGTCGACCGGCTCTTTCAGATGGAGATCCCGCTGGAAGAGCTGAAGGTGGGGATCAACAAGATGCTCAACCTCTTCCAGATCAGGATCCGGGAATATCCTGCCCTGAAGCCGGAAAAAGGATCCTTCCTCGACCTGTTGCAGCGCAACAATGCCGAACTGAAAAAGAAACTGGCTGTCCTGCGCCCGAAAAATACGCAGATCAACAAGGATCCCTCCGACAAAGCCCTCCTGAAAGAGCTGCTCGTGGGATTCCGGGAGGTGGAACAGTTTGTGAAGATGTATGAGATCAAGGAGAACGTGCTCTTTCCGGCCCTGGAGAAGCACTGGGACGACTGGCGCTGTGCGCAGGTGATGTGGTCGTACCATGATGATATACGGCAGGAACTGAAAGGCCTGATCGCCGAGCTGGAAAGGGAGCCTTTTGATCTGAAGGCTTTCAACAGGTTCCTGGGCGACAGCTATTACAATATGCATACCATTATTTTTCGCGACGACCATATCCTGATCCCGGTGATGCTGGAGCGTATGCCGGGAGAGGTTTTGGAGAAGCTGACCCGGGAAAGCCTGGACCTGGACTTTCCCTTTGTCAAGCCTGATGCAGAGAAAAAGTCCGGGGGAAGCGGTAAAGAAAGGGTGGATGAGGGGAGGATCGTGAACCTCGGGAGCGGGGAGGTGACGCCGGAGCAGATCGCACTGATGTTCAATCATCTGCCGGTGGATATCACCTATGTGGATGAGAACGATGAGGTGCGTTATTTCTCCATGCCAAAAAAGCGGGTCTTCCACCGCAGCGTGTCCATCATTGGCCGCAAGGTGCAGAACTGCCATCCCCCCGACAGCGTACATATCGTAGAGAAGATCGTAGAGGCATTCCGGAAAGGGGAGAAGGACGAGGCCTCTTTCTGGATCCACATGAAGGAGGATTATCTGCTGATCCGGTACTTTGCCGTGCGCGACCGGGAAGGGCGTTACCGGGGCGTGCTGGAGGTGACCCAGGAGATCGGGGATATTCAGAAGATAGAGGGAGAAAAGAGACTGCTGGACTGGGGGGAGGAAGGATGAATGGCGAAGGATGAATGGCGAAAAGTGGAGAAAGTCAGCTATGAGCTATGAGCGATGAGCGATGAGCTATGAGCTATGAGCGATGAGAGATGAGAGATGAGAGATGAGTTGATGAGCGCAAATACCGTGAGGGACAAGGCACCGCCTTGTCCGTCTGTCGGTAATGAAATGTGGTGAAGAGCAGGAAGCAAAAGCATTGTAGAGACGCGCATTTGCGCGTCTTGTTAAGGCAAAATGAAGCTTGAAGGTTGAAGTTTGAAAGATGAGTTTGACAAATAACATAAAGAAAGTCCTGGATGAGGTTGCTGCCGACAATGTCTCCGGTTCGGCCACGCTCCAGAGGAAGCTGGAAGAAGGACTTCTGGCTGCTTTGAAAGAGGAGGAGGATGCCTCACGGGCCGGAGAGCAAAAGAAAGTGATAGATATACTTTTGCAGTTCAGGGAGGAGATGAGCTCCTTTGCCGTGCTGGGACATTTTACGGATCATCTTATATACAGGTTGCGGACCCCCGGGAAAGGGATGGTCGAGAAGATCCTGGATGCCATCCTGGACTACCGGAAACAGTGGGCGGACGTAGATGAAAGGATCTACCGGAACTTCCTTTCCTTGGTGCCGGGGATGGATCAGCCCGGGAACTTTCGTTATTTGCTGCACAGCCACAGCGGAACGATTTGTGAGTTTTTTCGGATGCTGACAAAGGATTTCCCCACAGAGGAAATGGTGTTGATGCAGACGGAATCACGCCCTGCTCTGGAAGGACGTCAACAAGCGCTCTGCCTGCGCGATCTGGGATATGAGGTGTGGTTTGGGACGGACAGTGCGGTCTCCGATCTGTTTTCCGGTGTGGACATGGTTTTACTGGGGGCTGACAAGGTGTATCCGGATAGTTTTGTTAACAAGACGGGTACCTATGCTATCTGTCTGTTGGCGAGAGAGGAGGGAATACCTGTATATGTGTTGGCTGATACGCGTAAATTTGTAATGAGTGACGAAGGAACGATCCCCGGGGATGTCAATTTATCAGGGGGGCCTCCGGAAGAGGTGTGGAAGGCGGCTCCCGAAGGTATCAAAGTATTCAATACATACTTTGAAGAGATCCCGGCACATCTGGTGACCGCTTTTGTCACAGAAGAACATTTCATACCGGGCGTAGCCCTTGAATATCACGAACGGTTCTTCGCTGACTGATCCTTTCAGAAATTCAGTTCAGCCTTTTCGAGCAGCGGCAGTTTTTTATCTTTTTCCGATACGATGATCTTTTCTTCCGGTATCTGCCAGTCGATGGCCAGGGCAGGGTCGTCAAAGCGTATACCTTTGTCGGAGGCGGGGTGGTAGAACTGGTCGCACTTGTAAAAGACCACCGCCTCGTCACTCAGCACGGAGAACCCGTGGGCAAACCCCTTGGGGATGAGCAACTGCAGGAAATTGTCTTCGGAAAGGACGAGACTTTTCCATTTGCCATAGGTGGGGCTGTCTTTGCGCAGGTCGACTGCCACATCCAGGATCTCCCCGCGGAGCACGCGCACCAGCTTGGTCTGGGCATACGGCTCCAGTTGAAAATGAAGACCGCGGATCACGCCGTAGCCCGATCTGGACTGGTTGTCCTGCACCCAGGAAAAGTGCAGTCCTTTGCTGCGCATCTCCCGGTCGTTGTAGCTCTCAAAAAAGTATCCCCGCTCATCCTTGAATACACGGGGCCGGATCACCAGCAGACCTTCTATTCCTGTTTCTTCTGTTTCCATGATCAAAAATCAAGTGTTTTGTACCGTTCTTCCAGGATGTGGAGGAGGTACTTTCCGTACTGTGAGTTTTTTATGGGTTCGGCGATGGCCCGCAGCTGGTCGCGTGTTATGTATCCTCTTTTCAGGGCGATCTCTTCGATGCAGGAGGCTTTCAGTCCCTGCCGCTGCTCGAGCGTGGCGATGAAGTTGGATGCCTGCAACAGACTGTCGGGGGTGCCTGTGTCGAGCCAGGCCAGGCCGCGCCCCAGAATCTGCACTTTCAGTCGTCCCTCTTCGTAATATTTTTTCATCAGGTCGGTGATCTCCAGCTCGCCGCGTGCCGAAGGACGGAGGCTCTTTGCTTTGGCCGGGGCCGTGTGATCAAAGAAATAGAGCCCTGTCAGGGCATAGTTGGACCTGGGATGCTCGGGTTTCTCCTCGATGGACAGCACATTGCCTTTTTCATCGAACTCCACCACGCCGTAACGCTCGGGGTCGTTGACATAATAGGCAAAGACCACGCCTCCTTCCTGCAGCCTGCTCCCTGTCTCCAGGAGGGTGTGACCGAAACCGTGACCGTAGAAGATGTTGTCTCCCAACACCATAGCTACCGTATCATGGCCGATGAACTCTTCGCCGATGATAAAGGCCTGGGCCAGTCCCTCGGGTTTGGGCTGCTCGGCATACGAGATCCGCAGGCCTATGCGGCTGCCATCGCCCAGGAGTTTTTCGTACATCGGCAGATCGTGGGGGGTGGAGATGACCAGTATGTCCCGTATGCCTGCCAGCATGAGCACCGACAGGGGATAGTAGATCATCGGCTTGTCATAGACCGGGATGATCTGCTTGGAGATGCTCTGTGTGACCGGGTAGAGGCGTGTGCCGGAGCCGCCGGCCAGGATGATCCCTTTCATGCTTCAAGTGTTTGTCTGAAATAATCAATGGTATGTCTGAGGCCCTCCTCCAGGGGCACCCGCGGTTCCCACTGCAGTTTTTCTTTGGCCAGTGAGATATCCGGTTGCCGCTGCATGGGGTCGTCTTCGGGAAGAGGCTTGTAAACGATCTCCGATCTGGAACCGGGGATCATCTCCAGCACCTTCTCAGCCAGCTCCCGGATGGTATATTCGCCCGGGTTGCCTATGTTGACAGGCCCGGTGAAATCATCGTCCGTGTTCATCAGGCGTACCAGTCCTTCCACCAGGTCGGAGATGTACTGGAAACTGCGGGTCTGGCTGCCGTCGCCGTACAGGGTGATCGGCTCGTGGCGCAGCGCCTGGACGATAAAATTGGAGATAACACGTCCGTCGTTGACCATCATGCGCGGACCGTAGGTGTTGAAGATGCGGGCGATCTTAATGCGCACACCGTTCTGCCGGTGGTAGTTCACAAAGAGGGTCTCCGCGGCGCGTTTCCCCTCATCATAACAGGCCCTCAGTCCGATGGGGTTGACATGCCCCCAGTAATCCTCTTTCTGGGGATGTACCTTCGGGTCGCCATACACCTCGCTCGTGGAAGCCTGCAGCACTTTGGCCCGCACTCTTTTGGCCAGACCCAGCATGTTGATGGCTCCCATCACGGAGGTCTTGACGGTTTTGATGGGGTTGTACTGGTAGTGGATGGGCGAGGCGGGACAGGCCAGGTTGTAGATCTCATCCACCTCGGCAAAATAGGGCATGGTGACATCATGCCGCACCAGCTCGAAATAGGGCCGGTCGAGGAGATGAACGATGTTTCTTTTTCTACCGGTGAAGTAATTGTCCAGGCAGATCACCTCATGTCCCTCGTCGAGCAGCCGCTCGCAGAGGAAAGAGCCGATAAAGCCGGCACCGCCGGTGACCAGGATGCGTTTCATGGATCAGGATTTGTGGTTGGTTTTACCGAGGCCGATGCCGTAGTAGGTGAAGCCTTTCTCCTCCATCTCTGCCGGGTCATATATGTTGCGTCCGTCGAAGATCACTCTTTCTTTCAACAGCTTGGAGATAACCCTGAAGTTGGGGATCCTGAACTCGGGCCATTCGGTGACGAGCACCATGGCGTCGGCATCGACGAGGGCATCATAGGGGTCGGGGCTGTATGTGATGGTATCTCCCAGCACCCTACGTGCCTGCTCCATGGCCGCCGGGTCGTAAGCCCTCACTTCGGCGCCTGCATCCAGCAGCAGCCGGATGAGGGTGAGGGCCGGCGCCTCCCGCACATCATCGGTGTGTGGCTTGAAAGAGAGTCCCCAGATGCCGAAGGTACGGCCCGAGAGATCCGTGCCGAAATGTTCTTTGATCTTGCGGAAAAGGGTCGATTTCTGCCGTTCATTTACTTCATCCACCGCCTCCAGGATCTGAAAACGGTAGTTTTTGCTTTTGGCAGTGTTGATCAGGGCTTTCACATCTTTTGGGAAACAGGAGCCCCCGTAACCCGTGCCGGGGTAGATAAACTTGTTCCCGATGCGGGGATCGCTGCCGATGCCTTTCCGTACCATCTCCACGTTGGCACCTACCAGCTCGCACAGGTTAGCGATCTCGTTCATAAAGCTGATCTTGGTGGCCAGCATGGCATTGGCGGTATACTTGGTCATCTCTGCCGAGGGGATGTCCATGAAAAGGATCGGATGGTTGTTGAGCAGGAAAGGTTTGTAGAGGCGCTTCATGATCGTTTCGGCACGTTCCGAGTCGAGACCGATGACGATGCGGTCGGGTTTCAGGAAATCCTGCACAGCATTCCCTTCTTTCAGGAACTCGGGATTGGAGACCACATCAAAAGGGATCTCTTTGCCGGCTTCTTTCTGGGCCTTGGTGATCTCCTCACGCACCAGCTGGGCTGTGCCCACCGGTACCGTGCTCTTGGTGGCCACCACCAGATAATCCTCCATGTGCCTGCCCACCTCATGAGCCACCTTGAGCACATGCTGCAGGTCGGCACTGCCGTCCTCGTCGGGAGGCGTGCCTACGGCAATGAAAACAACTTCCGAATCTTTGACGGATGAGGCCATATCCGTGGTGAAGGTGAGACGGCCTTTCTCCAGGTTGCGCCGGATCATCGGCTCCAGCCCCGGCTCGTAAATGGGGGATCTCCCCTCCTTCAGCCGGGCCACTTTGGATTCGTCAATGTCAATACAGGCAACTTCCACACCGGTCTCGGCAAAACAGGTTCCTGTGACCAGGCCTACATAACCGGTGCCTACGATGGATATTTTCATCTGAAATTATTTAAGGTCTATAAATACAACGCCAAAAGTAAGAAACTTCGTTCGTTTGCAAAAATCATCCCCAAGGGGGTTTTCATTCCTCTGCTTACGGAGAGAAGCATAGAAAGATTCAGGCTTGGGAAATAATTTGATTTTCTTTTATTTATTGATAAATAATCTTATTTTTGCACTTCATTTTTCAATAAATAATGTCTAACTTATTAATTATTAGAGGATTTTGTAATGAGTGAAAAAGAAAAACAAGAACAGCAAACCCCGGAGATGCCTGAGAACCAGGCAGAGAACGTGAAAGCCGGAGAAGAGACCGCTGCTGAAGCAACAGAGAACACTGTTGAGGAAAAAGCGGAAGAAAAAAAGGAAGACACCGCACAGGTGGAAGCAACTGCCGCAGAGGCAGAAGAAAAGAAAGAAGCCGGTGAACCGGCAGAAAAAGAAGAAACAGCGAAGGAAGTTGCTGCAGAGGTGACAGCAGAAAAAGAAGAAAAAGAAGAAAAGGAAGAAGTTGTTGCTGAAGAAGCTCCTGAAGCTGAAAAAGAAGCTCCCGAAAAAAAGGAAGAAATTCCCGTAGCTGAAGAGACTCCGGAACCTGTTGCCGAAGAAGCCGGGGAGGCTGCAAAGGAAGAAGAGAAAGCTGAAGAAAAAGTTGAAGAGAAAGCAGAAGAGGAAAAACCCGTACAGGCAGAGGAAGAAAAAGCTCCTGTTATTGAGGTGAATGCCGACACACCCGATCCCGATTTCGACTGGGAAGTGTTTGAGAAAGGTATGGACGAGTACACCGACGACAAACGGAGCGAATACGAAAAAATGTATGACGCGACCCTGAGCACTGTGGCTGCCAACGAGGTGGTCGACGGTACTGTGATCTCGATGAACAAGCGTGAAGTGGTCGTCAACATAGGCTATAAGTCCGAAGGCGTTATCAGTCTGAACGAGTTCCGCTACAATCCCGACCTGAAGGTGGGGGACAAGGTGGAAGTATATGTAGAAAGCCAGGAAGATGCCAAAGGGCAGCTGATCCTTTCCCACAAGAAAGCACGGGCCCTCCGTTCATGGGAGCGCGTCAACGAGGCTTATGCCAAAGATGAGGTGATCAAAGGATACATCAAGTGCCGCACCAAGGGCGGTATGATCGTGGATGTCTTTGGTATCGAAGCTTTCCTCCCCGGATCGCAGATCGATGTGAAGCCCATCCGGGATTACGATATGTACGTGGGCAAGACCATGGAGTTCAAGGTGGTGAAGATCAATCAGGAGTTCAAGAACGTCGTGGTATCGCACAAAGCCCTCATCGAAGCCGAGCTGGAACAGCAGAAAAAAGAGATCATCGCCAAGCTCGAAAAAGGACAGGTCCTCGAAGGTACCGTCAAGAACATCACCTCCTACGGGGCATTCATCGACCTGGGTGGTGTGGACGGTCTGATCCATATCACCGATCTCTCCTGGGGGCGTGTCAACCATCCCGAAGAGGTGGTGCAGCTCGACCAGAAGCTCAACGTGGTGATCCTCGATTTTGATGATGAGAAGAAAAGGATCGCCCTGGGCCTGAAACAGCTGACGCCCCATCCGTGGGATTCGCTCGACCCCAACCTGAAGGTGGGCGACAAAGTGAAAGGAAAAGTGGTCGTCCTGGCCGATTACGGTGCATTCGTCGAGATCGCTCCCGGCGTGGAAGGACTGATCCATGTCTCCGAGATGTCCTGGTCGCAGCACCTGCGCTCGGCCCAGGAATTCCTGAAAGTGGGCGACGAAGTGGAAGCCGTCATCCTGACCCTCGACCGTGAAGAACGGAAAATGTCGATGGGCATGAAACAACTGACCCCCGACCCGTGGGAAGATATCGAGAAAAAATATCCCGTCGGTTCCAAACATACCGCCAAGGTGCGTAACTTCACCAATTATGGGGTCTTCGTGGAGATCGAAGAGGGCGTGGATGGTCTGATCCATATCTCCGACCTTTCCTGGACGAAGAAGATCAAGCATCCGGCCGAGTTCGTTTCGGTAGGTGACGATATCGAAGTGGTGGTCCTGGAGATCGACAAAGCCAACCGTCGTCTCAGCCTCGGTCATAAACAACTCGAGGAAAACCCGTGGGATGTCTTTGAAACCGTCTTTACCGTAGGATCGGTCCATGAAGGGACCATCACCGACATCTTTGATAAAGGTGCGATCATCTCACTGCCCTATGGCGTGGAAGGTTTTGCCAATCACAAGCACCTTATAAAAGAAGACGGCACCAAAGCCAAAGTGGATGAAAAGCTCCCCTTCAAGGTGCTTGAGTTTAATAAGAACGGCAAGAAGATCGTAGTGTCTCACCGCCGGGTTTATGAAGATGAGAAGCGGGGGGTCAAGCATGCGGAAGCTGTTGAGACTGAGAAGGCAACACGTCGTGTCAAGAGTAAACTCGAGAAAACGACGTTCGGTGATATTGCCGATCTGGCTGCCCTGAAGAAGGAGATGGTCGCCAAAGAAAAAGATGAGAAATCAAAAGAAGATAAGAAAAAATAATTATCTTTATTGGCAAATTTACTGTCATGGAATTTCAAATCGAAAAGAAAGACGATCATACGCTGATACGCGTTCTTGAAGAAAAGCTGGATACTCACATCGCTCCGAACCTGAAGTCTGAACTGGTTCTGATCTCAGGAAACGGGGAGAAAAATATTGTTCTTGATCTGAGCAATGTCCGGTATTGCGATTCCAGTGGCCTGAGTGCCATCCTGGTGGCCAACCGGTTGTGTAAAAATGCCAACGGTACCTTCGTGCTGTGTGGGCTGAATGAGGCGGTGGAGCGGCTGATCACCATCTCGCAGCTCGATACGGTCCTCAATATCACGGAGACCTACGAAGATGCTTTGGCATTGATCCGGTCGGAAGAATAAAACGGTCGGCGTTGACATTCTCTCTGACAGTATTGGGTAGCAGCTCGGCTCTGCCGACCTCCGAAAGATTTCCAACCGCTCAGGTACTTAATGTACAGGAGCGGTTTTTTTTGATCGATTGCGGTGAGGGAGCGCAGATGCAGCTACGCCGGATGCGGTTCCGGCTGGGACGCCTGGATCATATATTCATCAGCCATCTGCACGGCGACCATGTCTTCGGCCTTTTCGGGCTCCTTTCCTCGCTGGCCCTGACAGGGCGGGAGACACCCCTCCATCTTTACGGTCCTCCCAGCCTGGAAAAGGTGGTGATACAGCACATGGATATGTTCGACATCCATCTCTCTTTTGAGGTAATCTTTCATCCGCTCGCCTGCGAAAAGTCATCGGTGATCTTTGAGGATAAGGTGTTGACGGTCCGTCATTTTCCGCTGCATCACAGGATCCCCGACTGCGGGTACCTGTTCCGGGAAAAAGAACGCAAACGCAGGTTCAGGCCGGGCGTCCTGGAAAAATATGACATACCCATAGCCCTCCGCACCGGTATCCAGATGGGAAACGACCTCACACTGGAGAATGGCAGGGTCATCACCAACGAAGAGCTGACCACCCCGGGTCCGCCACCCCGTTCCTTTGCCTTCTGCAGTGATACCGCATATTACCGTGCCATGATCCCATTCATCCGGGGAGTGGACCTGCTGTACCATGAGGCCACTTTCTCCAATGAAGATGTTCAGCGGGCGCAGGAAACCCTGCACTCCACGGCACGCCAGGCAGCTCTCATCGCCCGGGAGGCAGAGGTGAAAAAGCTGATCATCGGCCATTTCTCGGCCCGCTACAAAGATCTGCAGGTACTCCTGGATGAGGCCCGCGAGATCTTCCCGGAAACCTATCTGGCCGAGGACGGCGCGCGTTTTGATGTGCCCCTTGAGAAAGGAACCCTGTGATCATCCTGACAACCGGAGGATAATGAAAAGAATATTTCCATACATTTGTTGCATAATCATTAAAAACCAAAAACAATGAAAAAGATCCTTTTACCGGTCATCACACTGGCCATGCTTGCCTTTACGGCATACGGACAGCCTAAGGACAAGGCTGTCTTTAAGGAGTATAAACCCGGTTTCTACCAGAATTTTATTCTGAAAGATATCCGGCAGGTGAAGGAAAAACAGCAGCCCCGGAAAATGCACAAGCGCTTTGAGATGGACCAGTCGGGGATGAAGCTTCCCAATGATCCGGACCTCTATAAGCAGCAGTGGCATTTCCCGCCCATTTCGCAGGGGAATACGGGTACCTGCTGGTGCTTTTCCACCACCTCCATGTACGAGTCGGATGTCTACCGCCTGACGGGCCAGAAGATCAAGATCTCGGAGATGTTCACGGTCTACTGGGAATATGTGGAGAAAGCGCGCCGGTTCGTTGAGCAAAGAGGCAACTCGCTCTTCTCCGAAGGTTCCGAAGGCAATGCCGTGGGCAGGATCTTCAAAAAGTACGGTGCCGTGCCAGAAGAGGTTTATAATGGCCTGACCGGTGGACGGAAATTTTATGACCACAGTGATATGTACACTGAAATGAATGACTACCTGAAATCGGTAAAAGCTGCCAATGCCTGGAACGAAGAGGAGGTGCTGGCCACCATCAGGGCGATCATGAACCATTATATGGGAACACCTCCCGAAAGTTTTGACTGGAAAGGAAAGACCTATACGCCCAAACAGTTCCTCAGCGACGTGCTGAAGATCAACCCCGACGATTATGTGGATATTCTCTCTTATGAGCAGCAGCCTTTCTGGCAGCAGGTGGAATATGAAGTGCCGGACAACTGGTGGCACAGCAAGGAGTATTACAATGTGCCGCTGGATGTTTTCATGAAAGCCCTGAATGAGGCTGTCAAAAAAGGATATACCGTGGCCATCGGGGGGGATGTGTCGGAACCCGGCTTCAGCCGCGAGACCAATGTAGCGCTGATCCCCGACTGGGATATTCCTGCCAGTTATATCAATGATGATGCCCGCCAGTTCCGCTTCTCCAACCATACCACCACAGACGATCACGGTATGCACCTCGTAGGATGGCTCGAACAGGACGGTGAGATGTGGTATCTCATCAAAGACTCCAGCTCGGGATCCCGGAACGTGGGAGAAGATGACAAGAAATTCGGTTATTATTTCTTCAGCACCCCTTATGTGAAGCTTAAAATGATGGATTTTGCAGTACATAAAGATGCCGTGAAAGATATCCTGAAAAAATTCAGGAAATAGGACCGGCGATCCCCGTTTCAGGGAGAAGGTGTATCATGAAGCATCCATACATCTCTTACCCTTCGCGCCCCCTCGGTCCCCTAAAGGGGAAGTCAGCCCGCAAAAATAGCCAGTGTGGGCAAGGGTTCCCCCTTCAGGGGGGCAGGGGGGCGGGGCAGGCTATGTAATGATGCGTTGTTTTATGATAGACTTAACAATAGCAGGGGAAAGCTTTAAAGAAAGAGTGAAAAAAGCTGCTGCAGCAGCTTTTTTCTTAATATGTAATCTGACCGGAAAATCTTATCTTTATACCGGTTCAATTATGAGAGCATGAAAGAGAAGATCCTGATCCTGGATTTCGGATCACAGTACACACAGTTGATAGCCAGGAAAATACGAGAGCTGAACGTCTATTGTGAGATCTATCCTTACAATCATTTTCCTTCACCCGATGAGACGGTCAAAGGGGTTATCCTCTCGGGCAGCCCTTATTCGGTGAGGGACAAGGAGGCGCCGATCCCTGACCTGAAAGGGATCAAGGGGCAATGGCCCATCCTGGGGATCTGTTACGGTGCCCAGTACCTGGCCCATTATTACGGCGGTGAGGTGCTTCCCTCCGATACCCGCGAATACGGGCGGGCCAACCTGAAATTTGTGGATAGTGAGAGCCCTCTCTTCAGGGGCATAGAGGCCGGCACGCAGGTGTGGATGTCCCACGGCGACACCATCGCCCGCATCCCGGATCATTACAGGATCATCGGGAGCACGGAAGATGTGAAGATAGGCGCGTATAAAATAGAAGGGGAGGAGACCTACGGCATACAGTTCCATCCCGAGGTGTATCACACCATTGAAGGGAAAAAGATCCTGGAGAACTTTGCCGTGGAGGTGTGCGGCGTCAGCCGCGACTGGACGCCCGCCTCTTTCGTGGAGACTACCGTCAGGGAGTTGCAGGAGAAGATCGGGGAGGACAAGGTGCTGCTCGGCCTCTCGGGAGGCGTCGATTCCAGCGTGGCGGCTGTTTTGCTGCACAGGGCCATAGGCCGCAACCTTACCTGCATCTTCGTGAACAACGGCCTGCTGCGTAAAAATGAATATGACCAGGTGCTCCATTCATACCGGCACATGGGCCTGAACGTGATCGGTGTGGATGCCTCTGACAGGTTCCTGGATGCCCTCGCAGGCGTCACCGACCCCGAAAAAAAGAGAAAGATCATCGGAAAAGCCTTCATTGACGTCTTCGATGAGGAGGCACACAAGATAAAGGATGTGAAATGGCTGGCCCAGGGTACCATCTATCCCGACGTGATCGAATCGGTATCGGTCAATGGTCCCTCGGCTACGATCAAATCGCATCACAACGTAGGAGGGCTGCCGGAGAAGATGCACCTGAAGGTGGTGGAGCCCCTCCGTCTGTTGTTCAAGGATGAGGTACGCCGCGTAGGGGAGACCCTGGGCATCGACCGTACCATCCTAGGACGGCATCCTTTCCCCGGGCCGGGTCTGGCCATCAGGATCCTCGGGGAGATCACCCGCGAGAAAGTGAGGATCGTACAGGAAGCTGATGACATTTTCATCTCCGGGCTGAAACGGGAAGGACTGTATGATAAGGTATGGCAGGCAGCCGTCATCCTGCTGCCCGTGCAGTCGGTGGGGGTCATGGGCGATGAGCGTACTTACGAGCACGTGGTCGTGCTACGCGCCGTCAACTCCACCGACGGGATGACCGCCGACTGGTCCCACCTGCCGTATGACTTTCTGGCACGGGTCTCCTCGGACATCATCAACAAGGTGAAAGGCATCAACAGGGTGGTGTACGACATCAGCTCCAAGCCGCCTGCCACAATAGAATGGGAATAGATACTTTATAGCAAAAGACATGAAAATTTTCAGCAGACTCGCCGTTGTCGTCCTGACGTTCTGGATGTTGTCCGTGCCGCATGCCGGTGCCCAGATCCTCAATGAGCAGGCGTTCAAACTGTTCAAACTGATCGACCTGATCTCCAGTTATTATGTGGATACGGTCAACGAAGCCCAACTGACCGACGAGGCGATACGGCAGGTGCTCAAGGAACTGGACCCCCACTCGGTATACATCACCCGCGATGAGGTGAAAGAGATGAACCAGCCTCTCCTGGGAGACTTCGAAGGGGTAGGTATTTACTTTAACGTGCTCAACGACACCATCATCGTTATCTCACCCATCAGCGGAGGGCCTTCGGAGAAAGCAGGGATCCGTGCCGGCGACCGCATTGTGCGCATAGACGGGAAAAATGTGGCAGGCATAGGGATCACTACCTCGACCGTGCGTAAAAAGCTGATGGGTCCGGCGGGAACGAAAGTGTCGGTGGATATCAAACGGAGGCGTGTCCAGGGACTGTTGCATTTCACCATCACCCGCGACAAGATCCCGATTTTCAGTCTGGATGCCTCGTACATGCCTGCCGAAAATATAGGATATCTCAAGATCAACCGCTTCTCGGCCAAGACCATGGATGAGGTGCACAAGGCCCTGGATCAGCTGCCGCTGGACAAGATGGAGGGTCTCATCCTCGACCTGCGGGACAACGGAGGAGGTGTGCTTACTTCCGCTACCGACCTGGTGGATGAGTTCATGCCGAAAGGCAAACTGATCGTTTACATGAAGGGAGAACATCTGAAACGGGAGGATTTTTATACCACCGAGGGTGGACGACTGCAGAAGGTGCGGCTGGTGGTGCTGGTGAACGAAGGGACCGCCTCGGCCAGCGAGATCTTTTCCGGCGCCGTGCAGGACTGGGACAGGGGCCTCATCATGGGGCGCAGGACCTTCGGGAAAGGACTGGTGCAGAAACCCTTCTACCTGCCCGATTACAGCATGATCCGCCTGACCATTGCCCGCTACTATACCCCCTCGGGACGCCTCATACAGAAATCCTACAAGGAGGGATACGATGAATATATGAAAGACCTGGATGAGCGTTACCAACACGGAGAGTTCATGAACGCCGACAGTATACATCTGCCCGACTCCCTGAAGTATTATACCCTGGTGAACCACCGGCTTGTATACGGAGGGGGAGGCATCATGCCCGATATCTTTGTTCCTGCCGATACGGCCGGAAACACGAAGTATCTCCGGGAGATGATCGGGAAAGGTGTGGTCACCGATTTTGTCCTTTCCTGGGAAGATGATCACCGGAAAGCCACGCTGAAAAAATATCCCACGGTGGATGATTATATCCGTAATTTCTCCCTGCCGGAGAAAGAGATCTCCCGGTTGCGGCAGATGGGGGAGAAGCAGCATATCGTAGCGGATGATGCGCTTTTCGAACGATCCCGTGATCACATGCTCCTTCTGATCCGTGCCCTGACCGCCAGGGACCTGTGGAACTCCACCGCCTATTTCAGGATCATTAACGAAGAATCTCCGCTCTTCCAAAAAGCCCTGGAGATCATCGAAGATCCTGTGAAATATCAGAAAGTTTTCTCAGGCAAATGATACTGCCGGCCGGTTGTATCTTCTCCGGCAGTTTTTCGATCTGATCGTGCATGACAGCAACACTGGTCAACTGGATCCTGATGCATGCTTCGCTGATCACGGAGGTGCTGGGTGTGCTGTTCGCCCTCATCTACCTCTGGTTCAGTATACGCCAGAACATCTGGCTATGGCCCTTCGGGTTGCTTACCTCTTTCTTTTATATCCTGGTGTTTTACCACTCCCGCCTGTATGCAGATATGGGGCTGCAGGTGTATTACCTGGTCATCAGTGTCTATGGCTGGTATCATTGGTTGTATGGCGGAAAGAGCGATCAGAAGGATGCTCTGCCCGTGACACGGACGACAAAGCAACAGGGCATCCGCCTTTTTCTGATCACCTTTGTGATCTACTGGATCCTTGCCGCACTGCTCACTTACCTGCCCGGATGGCTGGGCATACCCGGATCCCAGATGATCTACTGGGATGCTTTCACCACCGCCGGGAGCGTCGTCGCTACCTGGATGCTGGCCCGAAAGATCTTGGAACACTGGCTGATATGGATCGTGGTCGATCTGGTCTCCATGGGGATGTATATTTATAAAGGACTTTACCTAACCTCTTTTCTTTTTATCGTTTACACGGCAATGGCAGTGGTGGGATTTCTGGAATGGAAGAAGGATCTGCACAAAGAGGCTTCTGCCGGTAATGGGGAGGCTCCGGAAATGACGGAAAAACAAACCCTGAATGCTCATGGAACAAGGTGATATGCAACGGCCTTTTGTGGTGGTGCTTACCGGTCCGGAATCGACGGGAAAATCCACGCTCGCCAGGGATCTCGCAGAAAGGATGGGAGGGGAGTGGGTTCCGGAATATGCCCGGTCGTATGTCGCCGCTCTGCAGCGGCCTTATGATTATGAGGATCTTCTGCATATTTATGATCATCAACGCAGGATCCTGGACGATCTTTCCGCCAAAAAGGTTCCTTTCCTTTTTCTGGATACCGATCTGGTGATCATGAAGGTCTGGTTCAGAGAGGTGTATGGGAAGGTCCCGGAGGAGATGGATGAACTCATCCGGAACAGAAAAATTGATCTATATTTGCTGTGCCGTCCCGATATTCCCTGGGTCCGGGATCCGGTACGCGAAAACCCCGGCAGCAGGCGAGAGGAGCTGTTCGGGATCTATGAACAGGAACTCCTGAAGGCAGGGCTTCCCTATGAGATCGTCGCGGGAACGGGGAAAGAGCGGCTGGAGAATGCTGTAATAAGTGTCAAGGAACATTATGAAACAAGGAGATGGAAAAGGTGAAGGTCTATCCGTTTGAGGAGACGCGTTTTCCCGTGGTGGTCACCACTTTTCAGGGTCTGGAAGGGGTCCTGGCGGAGGAGGTCATGCGGCTGGGCGGCGGAGACATTGAAGAAAAGAGCCGTGCAGTAACCTTTTCTGGAAATAAAAAACTGCTTTATGCAGCCAATTATTACCTGCGCACAGCCCTGCGGGTGCTGCGTGTAGTGGCTGAGTTCAGGGCCGAGAACGAGGACCAGATCTACCGGGCCGTACGGGAGATCGCCTGGGAGACCTATTTCTCCAATCATCAGAAGTTCCTGGTCGATCCGGTGATCCACTCACCCCATTACCGCAACTCCATGTTCGTGGCCCAGCGGGTGAAAGATGCCGTGGTAGATCATTTCCGCGACCGTACCGGCATGCGGCCCGGTGTGGACAAGGTGAATCCCGATGTGCGGCTGAACATCCGCATCTCCGGCAGCAGGTGTGTCCTCTCTATGGACAGCTCGGGAGAGTCGCTCCACAAACGGGGATACCGTGTGCGGCAGGGGGTGGCTGTCCTCAACGAGGTGCTGGCGGCCGGGATGGTACTGCTCACCGGCTGGAAAGGTGACACTCCTTTCGTGGATCCCATGTGCGGATCGGGCACACTACCCATTGAGGCGGCTATGATCGCCATGAACATACCGCCGGGGACCATGCGTTCGCGCTACGCCTTTATCCGGTGGAAAGATTATGATGCAAACCTCTATCAGGCAGTGAAAACCCTTTATGACGGGAGCCGGAGCAGGCCCCGCGCCCCCATAGTGGGCAGCGACCGCTCAGCCGTGGCCATACGTCTTGCCCGTCTCAATGTTACACATGCAGGTCTTGAGGAGCATATAAAGTTAAGGATCCTCCCCCTGGCCGATCTGACCCCGCCCACAGGCCCTCCCGGCGTGCTTGTCACCGATCCTCCCTATGGCAAGAGGATGCATCCGCGGGATATCGAGCAGATCTACCGCTCCCTGGGGAAGGACCTGAAAAAGAACTTTGCAGGTTACGATGCCTGGATCCTCAGCAGTAACAAGAATGCTTTTAAATGGATCGGCCTGAAACCGGCCGCTACGTACGAGCTGAACCACGGCGGATTGCGGGTGACGTTCAAAAAAATCCCCGTCAGGAACCACCTCTATCCGGGAAAAAGGACGGTTCGTCAAAAATAATATTAAGTGTGGATCGGATTGCGTAAATTTTATATCCCTAAGTGAGGATAGTTTTCAGCGTTGGGGTTTTTTTTCAATATAAATTTTATATATTTGTTTCATTGTTTTCGGCTGAAAGAAACATAAACCAACACTTTAATGAATTTTCGCATTGAAGATTATTATGCTGATCGTTTAGGCGGGGATGTCCTTTTGGCTTATAAAGGAAGTATTACTACCGATCTGATTAATAATGTGTTGGATACAGTCGAATCCAAGTTGCAGGATTTCCATGAGCCTTCCAAAGTCAAAAAAAAGGTCTATAATGTGCTGGTAGAGAGTTTACAGAACCTTTTCCACCATATCGATGACCTGCCCGACGAGTACAAGGACCAGTTCGAATCCAGGTTCGGTATCCTCGTCGTTTCAAAAGATAAAAACCGTTATCGTATTTCCACAGGCAATTTTATCCGGAACGATAAGATCGCCTACCTCAAGGAAAAGATCGAAACGATCAATGCCAGCTCAAAAGAGGGGCTTAAAGATATGTACAAGCACATCCTGAACCACCAGAAACTTTCCGAAAAAGGAGGAGGTGGTCTCGGGCTGGTGGATATTGCCAGGAAAACAGGTAATAAACTGCAATACTCTTTTATTCCTTTTAATGAAGAGTATTCTTTTTTTAACCTGGATGTCTTTATTGATGAAGAAGTAAAAAAAACAGTTAAATAATTTGCATATGGAACCACTGATCATTGAAGGAACGCCTAAGACCCCGACCGTACGGTTTGATGCTGACGAGGGAGTGATTGAAATCAAAGGAAGGTCCATACCTGAAAACTCCGTTGAATTTTATAAGCCGTTGGTTGACTGGCTTGAAGAGTATAAAAAGAACCCGAAGGACAAGACCGTTGTGAATATTCAGCTGGAATATTTCAATACCAGCTCCTCCAAGTGTATCCTGGATGTTTTCAAAAAACTGGAAGCCATCCACAAGGCCAAGCATGATGTGGAGATCAACTGGTACTATGAAGAGGATGATGAGGACATGCTGGAGGCCGGCGAGGATTATGAATCGATCATAAGGATCCCTTTCAAAATGATCGAGATCGTTGAGTAAGATCTTTATTCACAAAAATAAAAAAGGCTGCTGAGGCAGCCTTTTTTTGTATCTGTACGTGAAGGTTATTCTTCCTCTTTCGGGAAAATCTTTCCTGTCCATAGCTCCATCTGGTCCAGCCCGCGTTTAAGCAGCCTGTATCTCAGTACCAGGAAGGAGAGGATCGTCATGACCCAGATCACGATGATGTTGATCCAGAAAGTGTGGATGAAATGACCGAACAGCTGCTTCCTCGGAGCATAGAACTGTGCCTTGATGAACTTATGGGAAGGATCAAGATAAATGGGATCGATCTTCTGGATCAGTTGCCCTTTGTAGACGATGACCCTGTTCTTGGTGTTTTTGTTCGTGACGAACTCTTTCAGTTGGTCGTTCAGGTATTCCTGTTTCATCCGTATCAGACCTTCTTTGTCTTTGGCCTGTAAGTCCGAAATGATCTTGTCTTTTTTATCACTGGCGGCGTTGTAAAGTTTTTTATAATAGTTCCGGGTGGTCTCCAGATATTTTCTTGTTTTGTTCAGGAGGGCCGGTGTCAGTTTCAGTTTGACCAGTTGCTCATATTCGGGGAAGGGGATCCTGGGATTGACTTTCAACTGTTTGCCGATCTCGTTGATGATCAAGGTAAGATCGGCCGAGACTCTGGCATTTTTTTCCGGATCCTTGTAGTTCCTTTCTACCTGGTCCAGCTTGCTCTTCATCTCGTTATACCAGTATATCTTTTTGAAATCGGCAATGCTCATGAGCTTGTCAAGCGGATAGAACTGTTTTTCAAATTTGTTGTTCCTGTACTGGTAGACAGCCAGGGCTTCGTAGGCCCAGCGGGCGGTGATTAGCTCACCGTACCAGGGGATCCGGGCAGGGGAGGAGATGGTGGGGTTGAGTTTTTCGTACTTGACCAGTACGCCACTGAGGATGATCTGCGGGATCACCAGGAAGGGGATCAGGATGTAAATGGTCACCACCGTTTTAAAACTGTCGGAGATCACCAGCCCCAGCAGGTTGGAGGCCGTCCATACCGTGAACAGCAACAGCCAGTATTCCCAGAACATCCCCCGGATCTCCATGATACTGTTGGCTACCAGCACAAAGGTAAAAGACTGGATGGCGGCGATGCCGAACTGTACCGTCACTTTTGAGAAAAGATAGCTCGTCCAGCTCAGGTTCAGAAAAGCTTCCCGTTTGAGGATCTTGCGGTCTTTGATGATCTCCTCGGCACTCACCGTCAGTCCGATGAAGATGGCAACGATCACTGCCATGAAAAGATAGACCGGCAGGTTGTCATTGTTGATCAGGGTATAGCCCAGGTTGGAACCGGCTTTGTCCCAATATTTGATCAGGTAAGCCAGGAAAAAGGCCAGTACCGGAGCTTCCAGGAAGTTGATGACAAGATACTGGGTGTTGGAGAGCTTCGACTTGATATCCCTTTTGGTGAAGACCATCCACTGTACCAGCTTGTTGGGCAGCTTGAAATTGATCGCGGGGATGGGGGCCTTTTTGATCTCACCGGGGAGGGTGTCGCTGAACTTCTCCCTGAAGATCTTGTTCCATTCTTCGGGGGATACTTTCCGGGTGCCCGTCACCTTCCCGTATTCATTCAGTACCTGGGTCTCAATGATATTGAACACCTGCTCCACGTTGACATTACCACATACATGGCACTCGCTCTCATTCCAGTTGGCATAGTGCATCTCTTTCTTGAAATGCGTCAGCGCATCCACGGGGTTACCATTATAAATAAGGTAACCCCCGTTATCGAGTATGAGCAGGTTATCAAACATCTTGAAGATGTCGGACGAAGGCTGATGAATGACCACGAAGACGAGCTTGCCTTTCAGGGCCAGTTCTTTCAGGAGGTCCATGATGTTTTCCGAATCCCTTGAGGAGAGTCCGGAGGTAGGCTCGTCCAGAAACAGGATGGGAGGCTCCCGGATAAGCTCCAGGGCGATGTTCAGCCGCTTGCGTTGTCCGCCGCTGATCTTCTTATTGAGGGGGGAGCCTACGGTTAGGTCCTTTATCTCCAGGAGTCCCAGGCTGTGGAGCACATCCAGGACCGCTTTGTCCAGCTCCTCTTCCGAGTAGTTGCCGAAACAGAGCTTGGCATTGTAATACAGGTTGTCGTAAACGGTCAGCTCTTCGATCAACAGGTCATCCTGCGATACGAACCCGATGAGGCCTTCGATCTTCTCCTTTTCCTTGTGTATGTCTACGCCGTTGATGAGCACCTCTCCTTTGTAAGGGGGATTGGTGCCGTTGAGTACGTTCAGCAGGGTGGATTTCCCGGCTCCGCTGGCTCCCATAATACCGAACATCTTGCCCGATTCGGCCTCGAAGCTCATATCATGAACCCCTATCTTGCCCCCCTTGAAACGGTATTCCAGGTTACGCACCTGGTAATACATCTTTTCCTTGAAACGGTCTTCCTGGAAACGGCCCAGCACATCACTGTAATAGATTGGTTTGCCCTTTCGGTCACGCAGGGAGGAGCCCGTCGTGAAGACATAGATCTTGTTTTTGTGCAGCAGCTGGCTGTTCATGTAGATCTCACTCTCTCCCAGATACCTTACCAGAAAGATGTTGCCGGAGAGAACATGAAAGATGATGATCTGTCCCGTGGTGCCGTCACGCTGGATGTGCCTGCATTTATTACACTTGTTACTATTTTCACTGGAGATGGTCAGCAGGTTAGGGGTGTCGGGAAGAGCCTCCGGAGCGTTCAGCACAAAACGCTGCATCTCTTCATATTCATCGTCCGGGAACATGAAGCTGTCGGCTACCGTCCGGATGAATTCCAGTTCCTGTTCGGTAACAGTGTCACCGTCCGAACGGGCAAACTCAAGCAACTGGAAAAGAACGATCACCTTCTGTTGCTGGGTGAGCTCTTCATTGATCTCATTGCAGATCCTAAGCACACGCACAGAAATGGAAGAGATACGCTGATGTTCTTTTTTAAGTTTTTTCTCTGCTTTCTTCTGCTTTTCCTGTTGCTCCAGGTAGTAATGATCAAAGATCTTGATATACTCGTTGACCAGTTCCTGGTTCAGTTCCCGCTTCAGAAAGGATTCAACCACAATACGACGGTCCTGGGTATTGCTCTCGGGCCTGGCAATGATGGCGAAGAGCTGCATCAAGGCTTGTAGGATCTTCTCACTCATGCTTCGTCAGATCGGTTTTTGACTGTCCCCTCCTCTCTCTGGGGCCCGTCAAAATACAAAACTTTTAATGAAAATACCAAATACATGTGTAAGCATTTATTAACATTACGAGTAATTCTTGAAAAAGTTCTCGATTCGGAATGCAGAGAGTGTGGTATCGGCAAATAATTGCTGTGCTTCAACCTTTATAATTTACTATTTTTAACTCCTGATATAAAGTTCCCCATGACAAGAGAACGAAAACTTAATGAAAAGTGGCTGAAAGCTGCGGTTATAGGCAGTTACTGGGGGGCTTTTGAGATCATCCTGGGCAGTTTTTTTCACAACATGCATTTTCCCATGTCGGGAACCATGCTCTCCTTTTTTTCGGTTATGCTGATGGTCTCCTTCTCGCGTCTCTGGCCTGAGAGGGGGCTTTTCTGGCGTGCCGGTATGATCGCAGCCCTTATGAAATCCATTTCTCCCAGTGCGGTGATCCTGGGTCCGATGACCGGGATCATGCTGGAAGCCATTTTGATGGAAAGTGCTACAATGCTGCTGGGCAGAACGCTCCCCGGCTATATTGCCGGAGGGGCATTGGCCGTTTCCAGTGCCCTGATCCATAAGATCGTCACTCTGTTCATCCTGTACGGATTCGACCTGGTGAAGCTGACGGTGTTCCTGTACCAGTATGCCCTCAAAGTGTTGAACCTGAAAGGCTCTCAGGTGGATCCTCTGTGGCTGATCCTAATCATTGCCCTGTTGTATTTCCTGACCGGGACCATTGCGGCGGTGACAGGGTATCTTGTCGGGAACAGGGTGCCGCAGGGGGCCGGAAAGAAGATCCGGCTCTCCGACGAACAGCCGGCAGGTTTCTCCTTCTCCTCCGGAAAGGAATATTCGTTGATATGGCTTTTCGTCCATCTTTTCATTTTTTCTTTCCTTTTGTGGATGATCTCCCGTTATCCACTGTACGTCTCTGTACCGTTTGTGCTGGTATATGTCGTTGTCTGCCTGGTGCGATACCGCCAGGCGATACGTCATCTGAAGAAACCCTGGTTCTGGGTGCAGGTGGTGGGGATCACTCTGCTGGCCTCACTGGTCTGGAAAGGTCTGGAGACAGGCAATTACCTGAGCAGGGAAGGCCTGGTGACAGGCCTGCGGATGAACCTGCGTGCGATCATGGTGATGGTCTCTTTTTCGGCCATCAGTGTTGAGTTCAGGAACCCTGTGGTACGGATCCTCCTGTTCCGCCGGGGCTTTGCCAACCTCTACCTGGCCACGGGACTTGCTTTTTCATCCTTCCCGCATGTGATGGACAGTTTCCCCGGCGCCCGCGAGCTGTTCCGACATCCGGTAACGACCCTCACAGGTGCCCTGGCCCATGCAGGAGCCCTGTACAGCGGTTTTGCCTCCAGAGAAGAGAGACAACCTCAGATCTTCCTCGTGACGGGAGGGGTGGGAGAGGGAAAAACCTCTTTCCTGCAGCACCTGGTGTCCAGGCTCCAGCAAAGAAAGATCAGAACGGCCGGGTTCCTGGCACAGGGGATCGTCGAGGGAGAAGAGAAAAAAGGCTATGCCCTCCTGGACCTGGCCAGTGGCGAGACACGGCCTTTCAGTGAAGCCCGTAAAAAGCACGGGCGTATCCATACCGGACGGTTTACTTTCAACCGGGAAACGGTGAGATGGGGGGAGGACCTCCTTTGGAATGCGGTCTCCTCCGGCAGGGATCATACCGTGATCATCCTCGACGAGATAGGTCCGCTGGAGCTGAAAGGCAAAGGATGGGCCCGGGCGCTGGATAACCTTTTACGCAACAGCAACACGACCCAGGTATGGTCGGTACGCAGCCGCTCGGTAGCAGCCGTAGTCAGAGCCTGGAACTTCACGCCTGCCCGGATCATTGAAGTGGGCCGGGGATCGCCCGATGAGCTGGCTGCTCTCCTTGAAAAAACACTGAAGGAAAAAAAATGACCCGTTATCCGGTAGAATAACGGGTCACAGTGTGAGCCGAATTCATCTATTATTTCTTTTGAGCAGGCTTCTCTGCCGCCTGAGCAGGCTTGTCAATGTATCCCAGTGGAAATACCTTGCTCGGCACATGAGCCTCTTTCATGATGCCTGACATCTCCTCGACGATGTCCGGGTGATCGGCAGAGACATCATGCAGCTCCTGCAGGTCCGTATTGAGATCATAGAGCTTGATGTTACGGTTTTCCTTGAAAATGCTGTCACGGATGGCTTTCCAGTTATCCATCCTCACAGCCTGCTGGCCCGTATAAGCGGGGAACTCCCAGTAAAGGTATTTATGGGTTTTCTGTTTTCCCCGGCCCAGGAGCGTGGGCACGAAACTGATGCCGTCGGTGCTGTCCGGGGCAGGTGCTCCGGCCAGCTGACACAGCGTGGGCATCACATCCCAGAAAGCACCGGGGAGATCGTTGGTGCTGCCGGGCTTGATATGACCTTCCCAGGTGACGATCATCGGCTCACGGATCCCTCCTTCATGGGTGAAGCCTTTGCCCCATCCATATTCCGAGCGGAAAGGTTTGGCGCTGTCAAAGAATTTCGTGTCCACACCGCCCACATAGGTGGGGCCGTTGTCACTGGTGAAGAAAATGATCGTATTGTCATAAAGACCCAGCTCTTTCAGCTTGTTAACGATCTGTCCCACCTGGTCGTCCAGATAGCTGATCATAGCAGCATAGGTGGCACGCGGATAACGGCAGGGCAGGTAGCCGTGGTTCCCTGTGTAAGGTTCTTCGTCCCCAAAGATCTTGTGGTATTTCTCTATCCATTCATCCGGGGCCTGTAAGGCAACGTGTGGGATGGTGGTGGGATAGTAGAGGAAGAAGGGTTGGTCTTTGTTCTCTTCGATAAAGGAGAGAGCTTCCTTTATCATCAGGTCGGGAGCATAGACCTTGCCTTTGTAAGGTTCGTAACTCTTCGGGTCATAGGGATCGGCATCTTTGGGAAGCTGCTGATGGGGGGAGAAGATACGGTTGCCCAGTTCGACCTTCTCGTCGTTGCGCCACAGATGACCGGGGTAATAGTTGTGGGCCTGCCGCTGGCAGTTGTATCCGAAGAAAAGATCAAAGCCCTGCTCGGTAGGTCGTCCGTCGGTGAGCGGTCCTCCCAGTCCCCATTTGCCGATGGCAGCGGTTTTATACCCGGCTTCCTGCAACAAGGTGCCGATGGTCCGGGTGCCCTTCCGCAGGGGATACTGCCCTTCCAGGTTGGGATCGGCAGAGGCCTTGAAGAAGTCCCACACATCGCCGCGCGAGGCCATCTCATTGTTGCCACGTATCTGGGCATGACCGGGATGCATGCCTGTGAGAAGCATACACCGGGCCGGAGCACATACAGGCGCCCCGGAATAGAAATTGGTGAACTTCATGCCCTGGGCGGCCAGCCTGTCAATGTTGGGGGTCTGGATCTTCTCCTGGCCGTAACATCCCAATTCTCCGTAACCAAGATCATCGGCCATGATGAAGACAATATTGGGCTGCTCTGTTTTTTCCTCCTTGTTGCCGGCACATCCTGATCCGAGCAGGAGCACTGCAAAAAGGAACGCTGCGAAAAACGAAAAATGCTTCATAATTTTTGATCTTTTTTGTGAATGATCATAACCGATCCGTAAAAATATAACTAAATTTTCCAGCAGATCCGCTTCTGTCAAAAAAATCCTCATATTTTACAAATCCTTCCTACTGCGGCATATCTCTTTTTCTTTGCTGCTCATACACCCAATAATAAATTCAAAATTCAAAACTCAAAATTCATTGGTGTCCGATAAAAATTAAGAAGAGCCTAATCTAGGCAGTCATGCTGAGCTTGCCCGCCCGGCCGAGGCCGTTCGGACGGGTCGAAGCATAGACTGCTGGTAATGAGGTCAATCCTTTCGCCAGTCTGACCCTTCGACAAGCTCAGGGTGACTGGCTGAATTAGTAGGGGTATTATTCCTGTATTTTCTTCGAAAGCGTTACTTATCTGCATAATGCAAGTATATCTCAAATTTTTCTCGGACAGTAGTGATTCAAGATCCATAATTTCTCGTTCGTCGATCATCGATCATCGTTCATCGTTCATCCTTCTTCACCTGTCTCACCACATCGATCACCGTACCGTCCACCCATTTGATAGCGGCAATGACCTTGTCGGTGAAAGCGGCTTTCCGGGGTTTTCCGCAGATCTTTTCCGCTTCCTCTTTCAGTTGTTCAATGCTTTTTACCGGCAGGTCCGAGCCTTTTACCTTTTCGATCAGGTCTTTTCTCCGTGGGTTGATGGCGATGCCTCTTTCCGTGACGATCACGTCGATCAGTTCGCCGGGGCCGCAGAGGGTGGTCACCTCGTCCACCACCACGGGGATCCTGTCGCGGAAGAGAGGTATGGGCAGGATCACGGTCTTGGAGAACAGGCAGTTCTGCCAGCCTCCGATGCCGTGGAGCAGGTATCCGTCCGAATGGGTGACGACATTGGCATTGAACTGTACGTCCACCTCGGTGGCTCCCAGGATAACCACATCCACCATGCCTGCAAAGTTTCCTTTTCCGTGATAATTATAAGAGGTAAATGGACTCGTCCAGACATGGTTGGGGTTCTCTGCCATGGAACGCACCCCTTCCAGGTCGAAGGTCTGCCCGTCGAGGATGTACTCCACCAGTCCTTCCTCGAGCATCGACACCAGGTATTTGTTGCTTCCTCCCCGGGCAAAGCGTGCTTTGATACCTTTTTTCTTCATGATCTCCCGAAAGTATTCTCCTACAGCAAGGGAGGTGCCGCCGGCGCCGGTCTGGAAAGAGAAGCCCTCCCGGATGATGCCGGTCACCTCACAGAATCGGGCCGTCAGCTCAGCCAGGTAGAGCCTGTCGGGGCTGCGGGTGATGCGTGTGGTGCCGGAGATGATCTTCTCCGGGTCCCCCAGTTTGTCCACCTCCACGGTGTAGTCCACGTAGTTGCCCTGTATCTGCCAGGGCACGCAGGGAAAGGGGACCATGTTGTCAGTGACCACGATCACTCTGTCGGCATATTGCGAGTCGGCGAGGGCAAATCCCAGCAGGCCTGTGGCCGACGGTCCGTACAGACCATTGGCATTGCCGAAAGGATCGGCACAGGCCGCACCGATGACCGCGATGTCGATATGCACCTCTCCGTCCTGGACGGCCTGATAGCGGCCTCCGTGGGAGCGTAGCACGCCGGTGCCTTTCATCTTTCCTTCGGAGGCAAAACGGCCCAGCGGCCCGTTCATGCTTCCCTCGATGTGATGGATGGTGCCGTCCTCGAGGTAGGGGATGAGATGTTCGTGACACGGGAAGGAGGCCGAGGGGAACCACCTGAGGTCCTTTACACCCAGCTCATGGGCAATGTCGAAGATCATATTGGCCAGGTAGTCGCCGTTGCGGAAATGGTGATGGGTTGAGATCGTCATGCCGTCGCGGAGGCCGGCTTTCACCAGCGCCTCTTTAAGGGAGGCGACCCTTTTGTTGCCATCCGGCGGGTAATCCCTGCAGCTGGGGATGGGCGGGCCGTGTTTATGGCCGGTCGGAGCATATTTGCCCACACCCTGGTAAGGGATGACCGGCTCCCCGTTGATCTCGGAAGGAACCATCCTTCCTGCAGCGTTCCTCGTCCATGTTATTTCTTTTGCCATGATGCCTTATTATATAAATAATGAAAAAAGGTTGGATGATGCTCAGTCTTTCCCTGGCAGCGATCCTGTTTCCTCTGCCAGGCGCATGATTCGTTCTGCCCGTTTCACCACCGGCGGGTCGATCATTTTGCTGCCCAGGGCAACCACCCCCAGTCCCTTTTCCCGGGCTTCCCGGAATGCTTCCATGATACGGGCGGCTTTTTCGATCTCCTCCGGTGTGGGGGAGAAAGCCTTGCGGATGACGCGTATCTGCCGCGGATGGATGCATCCCATCCCTTCAAATCCCAGTGCCCTGGAGCGTAGGGCGTTGGCCTCCAGACCTTCCATGTCGGAGACATCCGAGAAAACAGAGTCAATGGGCTGTATCCCGGCAGCCTTGCAGGCATTGACCAGACGGGTACGGGCGTAGAAGGTCTCTGTGCCTTCGGCCGTACGTGCCACCCCCAGATCGGCTGTGAGATCCTCAAGACCGATGGCCATGGCCACCACCGACGGAACTGCTGTGGCAAGATCATAGGCCCGTTCCACCCCCAGCGCGGTCTCGATGATGGGCATGAGGAACACTTCCTGCTCCAGGTCATGTTCTTTCAGTGTTTTCCGGATGGTTTCATCAATAAGCCGCAGATCGGCGGGATCTTCGGCTTTGGGTACCAGGATCATGTGGACATTATGGGGAATAACGGCCGCCAGATCATCCAGTCCTGTCGGCAGGGGATTGATGCGCACCATTCTTTCCGCACCGTAAAAATTTACCTGACGCAAAGCATTGCGCACCAGATAACGGGCCTCCTCCTTTTTATCGGGAGCTACCGAATCTTCCAGGTCGAGGATGATGCCGTCCGGTTTGTGGATGCCTGCATTGAGCATCAGCGCCGGCGTGTTGCCAGGCAAATAAAGCCTGGAAAAACGAAAAGCATCCCGCTGCGAAGAATACTCATTGTCAGGCAGCATCTCCGGAAGATATTCCCGCTTCTCTCCGGGATGTATCTTTTTGACCGCAGCCTCCAACCTCGCGGCCAGAACGAAATCGAGAGAACCGCTGTCAATGATCCTGACCTCTGCATGTGGAATGCCGAAAAAGGTGAGTACCTCCCTTGTGAGAGCCTCCATACGGTCGCCGTACATGCTCTTGACCTTGGAGGTGAGATCCACGACCAAACCTCCGGAATCTTTGATCTGCAGGGTTATCTGACAATCAGACCGCACTTTGCTGCCATCATTGCCCACGCTGGATATAAGCTTGACTGTGTCCTTCATATGTTACCGGTTTGTCCATGTAAAGTTAGGAGGAAAAGAGGAAAATAAAATATGTTAAAGATCATTTTATGTTAATTTGTTAGGGATCAGGCACTCCACACTCCAAACTCCATGTACTCAAAGTACTCCGAACTTCTTTAAGGGTGCTGGGTGCAAGGTGCTGGGTGCTAGGTTAACTCCACACTCCGAACTAAAAAAAAGATGATGTATCTCATCTTTTCCGGGTTACCCAAATCACCAATTATCCTGTAGGACCGGATTTTTTTTTCTTACTTTTATAGTGGATATTAGGAGGGGCCTGTACTGTTGGCAGGCGGGACGCGCTTTTGCGTCTGCAGGAAAAGTACATATCTTCTTATGACAGAAGGATGGATCGCATGGCTGTGTGCCGTTGTATGGCAGTATGGCTGTGGATCCGGTGAAGGAAAAGGACTTTACAGATCCGTGGATGTGTAGGGTGCAGAGAGGAATTGTTCTGCAATGAACGGAGGTTTCGTACTTCCGGAAGGCAGGATTGGAATATGCAGGAGATAAATGGGTTGTCCGGGGTGTGCTGATCCCGGAAAAGACGGAGGTATTTGCCGGGAAGATCTGCTGTGCCGGGATCTGAAGGTATGTATATGAACAAAATTAATTTGTAATTGTTATTTAATTTAACGAATATTTGCCTATGAGGAAAGAATGAGCTTGTCAAATGCTTAACCAGCGAAAAAACTAACAACTAACTAATAACTAACTAACTATTAACTAAAACTATTTTTATTATGGAAACGAAAACTACTGCTTTCAGCGTTCTGAAGGAGAACGAGGTTCAATTTTTGCAGTCCTTACTGGCCAAAGGGGGTCCTGATGAAGAGGAATATGATCTTTTCCTCGATTTTATCAGTCAGGTAGATGAGGAAGGTGCTCAGGAGATCAGAAAGGCGATCAAGCCTATCCTGAATGAAGAGACGATGATCGGCTTTGCCTTCACAAAACCTTATGGCTATGCCGGAGACTTCAAGATCATTGATATGATCTACGAGCAGAAGACGAATGAAGATCCCCGCTATACCAAATGGGACAAATGGTATCATGCGCAGCATGCTGCCAAAGCAGTACGTAACAGAAAAGACTTTTTCAAGCAGGTGCTGGCCGAGCTGGATGAAGGTGCGGATCATCCCAAGGAAGTGCTGGTACTGGGCAGTGGTCCTGCCACCGACGTGTTTGAATATCTTACAGACCATCCCGACAGTGGGCTTCGTTTTGACCTGATCGACCTGGATCAGCGTGCTATTGACCATGCCAAGGAGAAAAATGCGGAATTCCTCGACCGTCTCAATTTTATCCGGATGAATGTGCTTCGTTTCCAGACACATAAATTCTACGATCTCATCTGGAGTGCCGGTCTTTTCGACTACTTCAAGGAGAAACACTTTATATATCTGCTGAAAAAATACATGGCTTTTATCAAGGACGGTGCTGAGATGATCATTGGGAATTTCTCGGATGAGAACCCCTCCACCGGCGGGATGCATACCATCCTGGAGTGGCACCTTAACCAGCGCTCCCCTGAAGAGCTGGTCCACTACGCAGTAGAAGCAGGAGCAGAAGAAAAAAATGTCTTCGTGGACAAGGAACCCCTGGGGGTGAACCTTTTCCTGAGAGTGAAAAAACCTGCAAATCCTTTTAAAAATCCTGAATCTTTCATATCTTGGCTCACTATAAACAATAACTGATATGAATGATTCTTCGATCAAAGGAAAGTCATAGATCCCTTGGAAATAAAGAGGATGAAGCTTTGAACATTGAGATGAAGCTTCATCCTCTTACTTTGCGCTTTGTCGACGATCAGGCGCCGCTGGAAGAGGAATACCGGGATTTTTATTTTAAAGAGTCCGTACATATGGTACGGATTACTTTGCTTTTGGCCCTGGCTTTCTATCTGATCTTTGCCTGGCTGGATGTCTCCATCACTGCCTCCCTGGATCCTTCCGTGGGATTGCCTATCCGCAGATATCTCTGGATCATTCGTTTTGCGGTGGTAGGGCCTTTCCTCCTTTTCCTGTTCATCCTTTCCTATTACCCTGTTTTTAAGAAATACTTTCAGTTCCTTGTAGGCATGTCCATGTTCGTGGCAGGTGCAGGCATCATCCTGATGGTGTACCATGTCTCGAGGATCGGGGTGTATACCTATTACGCAGGGTTGATGCTCGTCTTCATATTCGGTTATACCTTTGTGCGGGCCCGTATCGTTTCAGCTACCATTGCCGGCTGGTCGCTGGTGATCATTTACGAGATCGTGGCTTATTTTCTTACTGATACCCCTCCCATAGAACGGGTCAATAATAACTTCTTCTTTATCTCTGCCAATGTGA
>JALVJE010000121.1 GCA_027028505.1 Bacteroidales bacterium | reverse complement strand
TTGTGCTGTTTTATGCGGGCTTCCAGATTACGTGTCTGGCCTTTATAATAGGACCCATCACGTTCGCTCTGCAGTACGTAGACGTAATAGTCCATAAGGAAAGTTAATGGTACCCGGAGCGGGACTTGAACCCGCACGGTCAAATGACCACTGGATTTTAAGTCCAGCGCGTCTACCAATTCCGCCATCCGGGCGTTGGTACTATTAATGCTTTACTAATATCAAAAAAATTAAAGAACATTTTTCTGCCTTCATCCCTTCTCTTCGGATGGCGGAATTGCGCCCCTGCATCCCCGGCTCCTCGCGGGAATGACCCACCGGGTCATTCCTTCTTCGCTCGGCCCTACCATCCGGGCGTAGGTACTATTAATGCTTTACTAATATCAAAAAAATTAAAGAACATTTTTCTGCCTTCATCCTTTCTCTCCGGATGGCGGAATTGCGCCCCTGCATCCCCGGCTCCTCGCGGGAATGACCCACCGGGTCATTCCTTCTCCGCTCGGCCCTGCCATCCGGGCGTAGGTACTATTAATGCTTTACTAATATCAAAAAAATTAAAGAACATTTTTCTGCCTTCATCCCTTCTCTCCGGATGGCGGAATTGCGCCCCTGCATCCCTGGCTCCTCGCGGGAATGACCCACCGGGTCATTCCTTCCCCGCTCGGCCCTGCCATCCGGGCATTGTGATGTTTTCCCTCCAGATGCCGCACAAAAATAAAACAAAATATCTACATTTGGGATATAACACCTTTATACAATTACTTTCTCCGGAAAATAACACAATAATCTCCTCTCGATCACAGAAACACCCATAATCCGGACAAAATGAAAAAATCCATCACAACCTTTTCATTGTTATTCCTTTTCCTTTTTCCGCTGCTTCGGGGTCAGGAGATCGATCTTGCCGGTACCTGGCAGTTCCGTGTCGATTCCCTGGACCAGGGGATCCGGGAGAAATGGTATGCCCAGCCTTTCAGCGAAACGATCCGGCTGCCCGGATCCATGGCCACAAACCATAAAGGGGATGAGATCACAATACATACCCGGTGGACAGGAAGCATCTCCGACAGATCGTGGTTTACGGATGAGAAATACAAACCATACCGTCAACCGGGAAACATCAAAGTACCTTTCTGGCTGCAACCTGAAAAAAAATACACGGGGGCTGCATGGTATCAGAAAAAAGTGGTCATTCCGCCGGACTGGGACGGGAAAAAGATCCTTCTCTTCCTTGAACGATGTCACTGGGAGACACGTGTCTGGGCAGACGGACAATATGTAGGTATGCAAAACAGCCTCGGAGCCCCTCATGTTCATGATCTCACATCCTATCTGACACCCGGGGAACACCGGATCACCATCCGGGTGGACAACAGGATCAAAAAGATCAACCCGGGCATCAACTCGCATAGTATCACCGATCATACGCAGAGCAACTGGAATGGGATCGCCGGAAAGATCCTGCTCACAGCACAGCCGGCCGTACATATTGCCGATGTGCGGATATTTCCCGATCTGCCGGATCACCTGGCCCGTATCAGCCTGTCGGTAGAGAATCTGTCTGGCACATCTGTGGCCTACAGGATCCGGGTGTCAGCAACCTGTAGTGACAGCAATGGTCGGATAATCCACTCCCCCGGATCAAGACTGGAGGAACATTTGCTGCAACCCGGAAACAAAGAGGTCGAGATCGATTATCCTATGGGTGGGGAGATGCTCACCTGGGATGAGTTCCATCCCAACGTATATGTTATGGAAGTAAAGCTGGAGTCGAGATACGGTAAGGACGTTCGCCGGGTGATGTTCGGGATGCGCTCTTTTCGTGCCGAAGGAACCCATTTTGTGGTCAACAACCACCCGGTCTTTCTTCGCGGAACCCTTGATTGTGCCTCCTATCCCCTGACCGGTTATCCACCTACAGATGTTGAAGCATGGACTCGTATTTTCCGTGTGATCAAAGCCCATGGCCTCAACCATGTCCGTTATCATTCCTGGTGCCCGCCGGAGGCTGCTTTCGCTGCCGCAGACAAAGCGGGTGTATATCTGCAGGTGGAGTGCTCCAGCTGGGCGAACCAGGGTGCTTCGATAGGTAACGGCAATCCTCTGGACCTATGGCTGTATGACGAAAGCAATGCCATCGTCAAAGCATACGGGAACCATCCCTCCTTCTGTATGATGGCTTACGGTAACGAACCCGCCGGAAAGAACAAAAACGACTATCTCACAAAATTCGTGACCTACTGGAAGGAAAAAGACCCCCGCAGGGTTTATACCTCCGGGGCCGGCTGGCCTTTGCTCGAAGTGAACGATTATTTCAATACTCCCCGGCCCCGCATACAACATTGGGGGGAAGGACTGAAGAGCATCATCAATGCCCAACCTCCCCAGACCCTTTTCGACTGGTCAGGAGTGATAAGCCGATGGGACAAGCCGGTGGTCTCTCATGAGATCGGACAATGGTGTGTATTCCCCGATTTCAGGGAGATCAACGAATATACAGGCGTGTTGAAACCCAAAAATTTTGAGATCTTCCGGGATTTTCTGGAGGAAAATCAGATGGGCCATCTGGCCGACAGCTTTCTCCTGGCATCGGGAAAATTACAGGCTTTATGTTACAAGGCCGATATAGAAGCGGCCTTGCGTACACCTGGTTTCGCAGGATTTCAATTGCTCGGCCTGCGTGATTTCCCCGGACAGGGCACCGCCCTGGTCGGAGTGCTGAACGTTTTCTGGAAAGAAAAAGGATACATCTCCCCTCAGGAATACAGCCGCTTTTGCGATGCCACGGTTCCCCTGGCCCGCCTCCCCAAACGGGTATTCCTGAACAATGAGACTTTCACTGCCGGGATAGAAATAGCACACTTCGGTGAAGCCCCCCTGCAAAAAGTCATTCCCCACTGGCAGATCACCGGAAAGGGTCTTAATATCCTGGCATCCGGTGATCTTCAGGAAACTGACATCCCCATCGGGAACGGACTAATGCTTGGAGAGGTCTCCTTCCCTCTGGAAAATATTCAAATGCCGGAAAAACTGATGCTCAGTGTCTCGGTAGCAGGTCATACGAATCAATGGAGTTTTTGGGTATATCCTGCAAACCGGGAGAAGATCAGCAATGAAAAAAAAGTGAGGGTAGTCTCCGTGCTGGATCCCGGCACGATCCGTTATCTGCAAAAAGGTGGCAGGGTGATCCTCTCCCTCAAAAAAGGAGCCCTGAAACCGGAATACGGTGGCAATATCAAAGCCGGCTTCTCCAGCATCTTCTGGAACACCTCCTGGACAAGACATCAGGCTCCGTATACCCTGGGTATACTCTGCGATCCTTCACACCCCACCCTTTCCTCCTTTCCTACGGACTACCATTCCGACTGGCAATGGTGGGATGCCATGAGGCATGCACAACCCATCGTTCTGGACAGTTTTCCTCAGGACCTTCATCCCATCGTCCGGATCATTGATGACTGGTTCTCCGGTCACCGGCTGGCCCTGATCATGGAAGTGCGGACAGGAAAAGGCCGCCTGATCATCGCCGGCACTGACCTGCTGACCGATATCAGTAAAAGACCTGAAGCCCGACAATTGCTTTACAGCCTGAAGAAATATGCTGCAAGTGAACAGTTCCGTCCTGCCGTAAAAGTAGACATGGATGATCTGCTGAAAATGTTTAGCCCAGATTACGCATTAGGAAGCAAAAAATAGCTGAACTAATGCGTTAGCTGGGTTTACCCCGGATTACGGAGATAAAGCTGATCTATCAGAATGAAAAAAAGCCGGCCGGTGTCGCTCATGCAAGCATGGCTCCCCCTCCCGGAATAAAAAAAGCCGCTTTGCAGCGGCCTTTTCTTTGAGCGGAAAACGGGACTCGAACCCGCGGCCCCGACCTTGGCAAGGTCGTGCTCTACCAACTGAGCTATTTCCGCAATACACTAAGAACGTTTCTCCTAAAAGTGTGTGCAAAAATAAAATATTTTTACCGAATACAAAAATGATTTTTTTCTGAAAATATTCTGCCTTTTCAACTCTTCAACTCATCAACTCTTCAACTTATCAACCCATCAACTCTTATTGCTTCAGATACTTCTTAATATCATTCAGTTTGTTAAGTGCCTGAACGGGGGTGAGGTTGTTCACATCCAGGTCGATCAGCTCATCGCGGATCTGTTTCAGGACGGGATCGTCCAGTTGAAAGATGCTGAGCTGGTACCCTTCCCTGTTTCCGGCGATCTCCTCCACCGGACGTGAGAGCTTCTTGGTATCCTGGGATCTTTCGAGCTCCTTCAGGATCTCTCCGGCGCGTGTCACCACGCTCTTCGGCATGCCCGCCATCCGCGCCACATGGATACCGAAACTGTGCTCGCTCCCTCCCCTTTTCAGTTTGCGCAGGAAGATCACCTTATCATCCATCTCGCGGATGGAAACGTTGAAATTGCGGATGCGTTCGAACGACTTCTCCATCTCGTTCAGCTCGTGATAATGGGTGGCAAAGAGAGTTTTGGCCCGTGCAAAAGGATGCTCATGGATATACTCCACCATGGCCCAGGCGATGGAGATCCCATCGTAGGTGCTGGTACCGCGGCCTATCTCGTCGAGCAGCACGAGGCTGCGCGAGGAGAGGTTGTTGAGGATGCTGGCCGCCTCCAGCATCTCCACCATGAAGGTGGACTCGCCCAGAGAGATATTGTCCGAGGCCCCCACACGGGTAAAGATCTTGTCCACCAGCCCTATCCGGGCCTCCCGGGCCGGCACAAAGCCTCCTATCTGTGCCAGCAGGACGATCAGCGCCGTCTGCCGCAGCAGAGCCGATTTCCCCGACATGTTAGGCCCTGTCAGGATAATGATCTGTTGTTTCTTGTTGTCCAGATAAAGGTCGTTGGGCACGTACTGCTCATGGGGTGGCAGCTGCTGCTCGATCACCGGATGACGGCCATCTTTGATGTCTATCACATCCGAATCATCCAGCACAGGCCTCACATAGCTGTTCTCCACCGCCACTTCAGCCAGGGAATAGAGACAATCCAACTCAGCAAGCAATGCCGCATCCTTCTGCAGGGGGACGATGAAAGGCATGATGCCGGCCACCAGATCGTTGAAAAGCTTTGTCTCCAGCTCCAGGATCTTCTCCTCCGCCCCCAGGATCTTATGCTCGTACTCTTTCAGCTCTTCGGTGATATACCGCTCCGCACTCACCAGTGTCTGCTTGCGTATCCAATCCTCCGGCACCTTGTCCTTGTGGGTATTGCGCACCTCGATATAATAGCCGAAGACATTGTTAAAGCCTACCTTGAGCGAGGGGATGCCTGTTCTTTCGCTCTCCCGCTCCTGCAGTTTCTCCAGATAGTCCTTCCCGGAATAGAGCAGATCCCGCAGCTCGTCCAGCTCAGCCGACACCCCCTCTGCGATGACACCCCCTTTGCTCACCTGCACCGGAGGGTCGGGGTTGAGCTCCCTGCTGATACGTTCCAGCGCCGGTACACAGAGATCGATCTCTTTCCCGAGGGCTTCCAGCTCTTTGTGTCCTGTTTCGAGGCACACCCGCTGTACTTCTTTTATAGAGATCAGGGCATTACGTATCTGAGCCACCTCACGCGGGTTGACACGTGCCGTGGCTACCTTGGAAACGAGCCGTTCGAGGTCGCCCGTATGTTTCAGCTCATCCGCCACGATCTCCCGGAAACCATCGTTCTCCGTCATGAACTGCACGATCGCCTGCCGGCGCTGCAATGGCTTCAGCTCTTTCAGCGGCAGGGCCACCCAGCGTTTGAGCATGCGGGATCCCATGGGAGAGACGGTACGATCGATCACGCCGATCAGGGTGCCGCCGTTCTCGTAAATGGAATGGAAAAGCTCCAGGTTACGAACTGTGAAGCGATCGAGCCACACATAATGATCTTCTTCAATGCGGGAGAGGGAGGTGATATGTCGCAGCTTGTCGTGCTGTGTGAGATCAAGGTACTGCAGGATCGCCCCTGCCGCCACCGTGCCGAAGGGCAGCCCCTGGATGCCGAAACCTTTGAGGGAAGCGGTCTCAAAATGTTTGAGGAGCCGCTCGCGGGTGCTCTCCTCCGAAAAGACCCAGTCATCCATCCGGGTGAGATAATACTTATCCCCGAACATCTCGCGAAACAGATCTGTCTTGCTCCGTTCTACCAGGATCTCCCGCGGCTGGAAATTGTTAAGCAGCTTGTCGATATATTCTGCAGATCCTTCGGCAGCCAGGAACTCGCCCGTAGAAATGTCCAGGAAAGCAATACCGTGGATCCCTTTATCGGGATGGACCGCCGCAAGAAAATTGTTCTCCCTGCGTTCCAGCACATTGTCGTTGAGGGACACGCCGGGGGTTACCAGTTCGGTGATACCGCGTTTTACGATCTTCTTGGCCAGCTTGGGATCTTCCAACTGCTCACAGATCGCCACCCGCTGCCCGGCACGTACCAGCTTCGGCAGGTAAGTGTCCAGCGCATGGTGCGGAAAACCGGCCAGCTCCACATAAGAGGCAGCCCCGTTGGCACGCCGTGTGAGCGTGATACCCAGGATGCCGGAGGTGCGGATGGCATCCTCGCCGAAAGTCTCATAGAAATCCCCAACACGGAACAACAGAATGGCGTCCGGATGCTTCGCCTTCATCTGGTTGTATTGCTTCATCAACGGTGTTTCCACTATGTCGGGCCTCTTGCCAGCCATTACATGCTCCTTTTCGTTCGATCCAAATTTAAAACTAATCTCCGGGCAGATAAAACATTGTAACAGGATTTTTTGCTCTTTTTACCAACAATCCGGAAAGGGATGCTGCCTGTCCAATAACATACAGGTTTTGCATAAAAATAGACAAATAGCATTTTTAATCTCCGGCAGGAAATATATTTTTGTTATTATTGTCATCACTGAAAAATACAATTAAACTAAAACCAACGAATATGAAAAAAGTTCTGATCCTCGGCGCCGGCATGGTGGTAAAACCCATGGTAGAATATCTGTCCGACCATGGCTATGCGGTTACGGTGGCTTCGCGCACCAAAGCCAAAGCAGACGCCCTTATCCGGGGACACCGCCACGGCACAGCCGTGGGGTGGACCACCGATGATACCGCAGCATTGGAAAAGATGGTGCACAGCCATGACCTAACGGTCAGCCTGCTGCCTTATGCTTATCATGTGATGGTGGCAAAGGTGTGTCTGAAATACAAAAAAAACATGGTCACCACCTCTTACGTCAAGCCCGAAATGGAGGCGCTCGACCCGCTGGCCAAAGAAGCCGGGGTGATCCTGCTCAATGAGATCGGGGTGGATCCCGGCATCGACCACATGTCAGCCATGAAGGTCATTCATCACATCCATCACAAGAGAGGCAGACTGCTGGAGTTCTTTTCGCTCACAGGGGCTCTCCCGGCTCCCGAGGCTTCGGGCAATCCTTTCCGGTACAAGTTCTCATGGAGTCCTAAAGGTGTGGTGATGGCCGGCAACAATGACGGCAGGTTCCTGGTAGAAGGCATGGAGAAATATGTACCCACCGAAGACCTTTTTAAGGAAAATTTTACCATCCGGTTCCCGGAGGTCGGCACCCTCGAGGTCTATCCCAACCGCGACTCCATCCAGTACATTGATATCTATGGCATCCCCGAGGTGAGGACCATCTTCCGCGGTACGTTGCGTTATCCCGGCTGGTGCAGGATCATGGATTCCATGAAAAAGATGAAGCTCATTACCTATGATAAGATCGACCTTCGCGGGAAGAGCTATGCTGAAATGGTCGCTTATCTCATCGGAGAGCAGGATGCTACTGATATCAGGAAGAAAGTCGCTGCTTTTCTGGGGTTCCCGGAAGATGATCATGTCCTGGAAGCGCTGGAGTGGCTGGGACTCTTCAGTGACCAGCCCATAGGACGCGACGAAGACTCTCCCTTTGAGATCACCTCCGACCTGATGATCGAAAAGATGATGCTGGATCCCGAAGAAAGAGATATGATCGCCATGCAACACTCTTTCCTGGCAGAATATCCTGATGGCACACGGGAGGTGATCCACTCCAGAATGTTAGACTTCGGCACTCCCGATACCAATACGGCCGTAGCCCGTACGGTGGCCCTGCCGGCAGCCATCGCCGTGCATCTGATCCTCAAAGGAAAGATCGATGTCACAGGCGTATACCGCCCGGTGATCCCAGAAATATATAATCCCGTCCTGAAAGGTCTGGAAGAGACAGGCATCCGTCTCACCGAAGCGTATGGTCTCCCGGAAAGCGAGATGCCGGCGATGAAAACCTGAACCTGATATTTTCAGGAAACAGATAACCCGCCAGATGATCCGTAGGGGCACAAGATCTTGTGCCCCTACGGTGTTTTTCAGGATAAAGGGGACTGTGGGGAGGCAGAGGGTAAGGATCAGAAGGCCGGATAATACGCCTTTGTAAGATCTGTGAATTCGCCGGTATATCCATCCCCATGGTGAATGGTCAGATGATCCGTCTGCAGCGGCGATTTTTCTCTTCCGAATTCCAGCAACACCCTGTTGACAGGTTTCTCCGCACGGGGGCGTACCCGCAGCAACCGGTTGCAGAAAAGCCGGTGTTGCGAGGCCAGGGCAATGATCTTTGCCTCATACCTGGCCGGCAGGATCATACTGAACCGGCCCTCCTGCGATAGCAGGGAAGCCCCCAGCCTGATCAATTCCCCGTGCGTTAACGTTAACGCATGCCGGGAGGTCCTGTCACCCGGATGTTCCGGCAGCTTATCGTCCGAAAAATAAGGAGGATTGCTGACGATCATATCAAACCGGTCTGTTTCTCCCGTCTGCTCCGTAAATTCCTGAAGGCTCATACAGCAGACGATAATCCGTTCGGCCCACGGGGCGTGGGCCACATTGTACCTCAGATCTTTACAGGAACTCTCATCCGGTTCGAGGGCAGTGATCCCACCCGGGCAACGCTGTGCCAGCATGAGTGCGATCAGGCCTGTCCCCGCTCCTATGTCCAGGATCGTGCGGGCGCCTTCACAGGATGCCCAGGCCCCCAGCAAAACACCATCCGTGGTTATGCGCATGGCTGCATAGTCCTGGCGCAGGGAAAACTGTTTGAACCGAAACAAACGATCGCTCATGATCTTTTCTGACGGTGATCAGTCATGGTACAGTTTTCCGTCTTTCATAAGCAGGCGTCGGTGTGCAATGGCCGAGAGATCCTTGTCGTGGGTCACAATGACAATGGTCTGGTCCTTCTCATCATGGATCCTCAGCAACAGTTCATGCAGCTCTTTTTTGTTCTGCGAATCCAGGTTACCTGAAGGTTCATCGGCCAGCAGCACCGCCGGCTGGTTGATAAGGGCTCGGGCCACAGCCACTCGCTGCTGTTCGCCGCCGGAGAGTTCGGAAGGTTTATGAGAAGCACGCCCTTCAAGATTAAGGTCTTTCAGCAGACCCATCGCCCGCTCCTCGGCCTCCCGTTTAGGTATCCCCAGGATAAAAGCAGGGATGCATACATTCTCCAGGGCCGTGAATTCAGGCAGAAGATGATGGAATTGAAAGACAAAACCGATATGTCGGTTCCGGAAACGGGCCAGCTGATTATCTTTCAGTGTTCTGACATTGACATCATCATAAAAGATGTCCCCCGCATCGGGATCGTCCAGCGTGCCCAGGATCTGCAGGAAAGTGGTTTTACCGGCCCCCGAAGCGCCGTAGATGGAAATGATCTCACCACTCTCCACCTGAAAGTCGATGCCTTTCAGCACCTCCAGGGTGCCATATTTTTTCTTTATTCCTGATGTGCGTATCATATCTGTAATATTCTATGAACAAAATGCATTGTAAAACAGGTCCAGATGTAAGAAAGCGCCGTTGATCGCCTTAAAAATGATCATTATATAAAGAGCATAGAGCAACAGGAGGATGGTTCCGTCCCTTCTGCTCAGCTCTCTTCCCAGGCGCCCCAGGATCACGAGCAACACCGCAATGACAAGGAGATAGCCCACATCAAACCGCAGGATCTCCCGGTTGATCTGCAAAGGATGGATAAGTGCGGTCACCCCCAGGATCCCGAAAAGATTGAAAATATTAGATCCAAGGATATTGCCCACCGACATATCGGGTTCTTTCCTGATAATGGCTGCCAGGGAAGCTGTCAGCTCGGGCAGGCTGGTCCCCAGGGCCACCATGCTCAGCGAGATGACCCTCTCGTCAACCCCCATGCTCAGGGCCAGACCGGATGATCCCAGCACAACATAATCGGCAGCCAGCGCCAGTCCGAAGGAAGAGATCACCACCACCGTAAGGGCCCACCACCAGCGCCACCGTTCTTTTTCTTCCTCCATCGTCAGGACACCTGCCTCTTTGGGTGATCTGATCAATAACAAGATCACATAGAGAACGATCAGGCCTGTCATGATAGCCCCGTCCACCCTGGACAGCCTCTTGCCCCAACAGGCCAGGGCAATAAAAACGACGGTAACCCCCAGCATCACCAGACTGTCAAAGCGGAATTTATTGCCGGGGATCAGGATAGGCATGAAAAGTACGGTCAGTCCCAGCACCAGACCAATGTTGGCAATATTGGAACCCACCACATTGCCTACGGCGATGTCTGGATGACCGGAGACCGCCGCCTTGATGCTCACCAGCAACTCGGGAGCAGACGTTCCCACCGAGATCACCGTTATGCCTATCACCAGGGGTGAAAGACGGAACACCTGTCCCAGGGCCACCCCTCCTTTGATGAGATATTTCCCGCTCACCCACAACAGGGCCACACCGATGACAAAATAGAGAATGTTCCCCACGGTCCCGTGAGAAAAAGGATGCCACAGCATACCTGTGAGAACCATCACTTTATATCATTGAGATTGTCCCGGAGATCGTCCACATCATCAAGGATATCAGCGGCATTGTCATTGATCTCCTTTTTGATCTCCTCCGTGGCTTTTTTGAACTCTTTCATTCCCTTACCCAGGCCCCGTGCCACTTCAGGGATCTTATTCGCCCCGAAAAGCAGCAATACCACCACAAAAACGATGATCACCTCCTGGCCGCTAATGAATAACAGATCGTTCATCCCTGTCCTCCGTTTCTT
The DNA here is from genome assembly GCA_027028505.1 of Bacteroidales bacterium. Classification (GTDB taxonomy): domain Bacteria; phylum Bacteroidota; class Bacteroidia; order Bacteroidales; family VadinHA17; genus DRPN01. Next base: position 230 of record JALVJE010000121.1, on the reverse strand, counting down.
TGCCTTGCGAAGTTAATAAAAGATCACGCACAATATGAATATGTGCCGCATCTTTTTTATAGTGACAAAAAACCCCGGTCACTGCCGGGGTTCTTTGCCACACATTTTTATTTATCCCAGATTACGCATTAGGAAGCTAATATTAGCTGAACTAATGCGTTAGCTGGGGTTAACCCCGATCCAGGAGTTCACGGTTTTGGTGAATAGCCAAAACCGATGAAATCCTTAAT
>JALVJE010000120.1 GCA_027028505.1 Bacteroidales bacterium | reverse complement strand
ATTAAATTCTTTATTTTCATTTTGTTTTCGTTTTTGATTAGATTTTTTTTGAATTTCATTTTTGCAGCAAAACATACCCCGTATCCCAAGCCATGGGATACGGCCGACTCATATCCCGTCTCTCGGTCTTCCGCGGAGCATACGCTCGTAACAACAGTATGTGAACGGACAATACACTTTCCCCAATATTTTCGGGAAACCCTATACTTTTGATTTACAACAAAAATTATTCCGGTTTTATCGATTCCGGGACAACGGACATAAACCCAAAATCAGCAATGGTAAATCGTAGCGTGGTGATCACCAGGAAAAAGTAAGCCCCAGGCCCATGATCTCCATAAACTGGGGCCGGGGTCCTTCCAGCACATTCCCCTCATCATCGGTTTTCATCTTGATGTCATCATCATAGATCAGATGACCATACAGGTTGACCGAGAATACCTCCGAGATCTTTACCCTGCCCAGGATCTCCCAGTTGACATCCACGTTCTGCGGCTTGTGCAGATAGTTGGAAAAAAGCTCCAGCCGGGTTTGCAGTGTGGTGGTCTCCGTGATATGTCCCGTGTAGGCATAGGTAATATACCCCCCGAACTCGTACTTCAGGTTCTTTCCCAGGGTCAGGATGATATCGGTGATCTCGTCGAAAGTGGCTTTGATGACGCCGAAGGCCCCGCGGTTGGCCAGGGCCTGGTCGGCCACGATGGTCACCTTCGAAGAGAGAGGGGCCAGCAAAATGGTATGTCCTTTCCAGGGATGATAATCCACCCCAAAGGTGATCATGACATAAGCCGGGGCCATGAAATTGGAGATCAGCACCGTATCTCCCGCACTGGCATAGCCCGGCAACATCTGCGTCCGGAAATTCAGGCGGCCGTTGTAAAACCATTTCCCCTTCAGATAACGTCTGTTCTCCGAGAGTAAGTCGACCTTGTCCACCGTTTTCTCGAAGGTTTTTCCCTGGGTGACAAAGCCCAGGTGCAGGTCGAGGGAGTTGTTCCACACCGAATGCTTCTTTTTCAGGTTGGCATAGAAGCGGGCCATCCCGGTGAGGGTCACCGAGCTCTCACCCCCGGCCATCCAATTGGCCAGCCAGATCTGCGACACCGTCAGCCCCGCTTTCCCTCCGGTCTCCCACTTTTTGTTCACTTTCAGGGTATCCGGTAAAAAAACCGTGGTGGTATCCGGCAATTTCAACGCCAAGCTGTCGGGGGCCTTTTTCTGCGTTTTTTCCTGTGACCAGCCGGCAGGCACTGTAAAAAGGAAAAGAAACAACTGGCTAAAAAAAATTATAGTTTGCAAATACTTTTTCATAAGTACGTTTTTAATATATCTGTATCTTGCTATATTACTATTTATTACAATTCTACTACTACGTAGTTGATACATTCTGCGACTTCCTCTTTTAGTTAAATTTATGAAATTTTTCTAATTTGCGCTTCAAGTCAAACCTTATTTTACATGCTGGAATCCTTACAAGTCCTTGACACCATCCGGCTGCATTTCAGTCCCCGGAGCCTTTTCGTACTGAACATTGCGCTGGCATTCATCATGTTCGGCGTAGCCCTGGGGATCAAGCCTGTTCAGTTCAAACGCATCTATCACAACCCCAAGACGGCGATGGTGGGTGTTTTTTCCCAGTTTGTGGCTCTGCCGGCCGTCACCTTTCTGACGGTCTGGGCTATCAGTCCGTGGATCACGCCTACGGTAGGGTTGGGGATGATCCTGGTGGCTGCCTGTCCGGGAGGCAACATCTCCAACTTCATCTCATCGCTGGCGCGCGGCAATGCGGCCCTGTCGGTAACGCTCACGGCCATCGCCACATTGCTGGCCATTGTGATGACCCCCCTGAACTTTGCGGTCTGGGGCAAGCTTTTTCTGAATGTGTATGCCCATAAAATACAGGCCGGCGAGCTGTTGCGGCCGCTCACCATCAATCCCTGGCAGATGTTTCGCACGGTGATTATCCTGCTGGGCATCCCGCTGCTGCTGGGCATCCTGGTCAATCAAAAAATGCCCGGGTTCACCGACCGCATTATGAAACCCATGAAATACCTGTCAATCGCCTTCTTTCTGTTGATCGTAGGCATGGCGTTTAAAAACAATTTCGAGTTTTTTCTCAAACATATCAAATACATCTTTCTTATTGTGCTGATCCAGAACGCACTGGCTTACCTGACCGGTTACGTTCTGGCCTCCCTCTTTAAGCGGCATCCGAAAGACCGCAAGACCATCGCCATTGAGACCGGCATCCAGAACTCTGGCCTCGGTCTGGTACTGCTTTTCAACCCCCGGGTTTTCCCGCCCGATATGGCCGTAGGAGGCATGGCTTTCATTGCCGCCTGGTGGGGCATCTGGCATATCCTCTCGGGACTTTCCCTGGCAACCTGGTGGGGACGGGGTCCCAAACGCAGGTTCAGAGTAAAAAAAACGTACTGATCTTTTTCACCGAAACAATAGTCTATGGGCAAAGAGAACATCGAAAAGTGGTCGGCAGGATACGAGTGGCTCCGCCGGTATGTAAGAATCTGGCACAACGTCGTCTATTATAAAAAGGCAATCGGGCTGAATGCCGACAAGATCCCCGTCCATGAGCAGATCATTTTTGCCCCCAACCACCAGAACGCCCTGATGGATGCTCTGGCAATCATCTTCACGCAAAAGACCCAGCCCGTGTTCCTGGCCCGTTCCGATATCTTCAAAAAGAAAGCGATCGCTTCTTTCCTTTATTTCATCAAGATCCTTCCCGTTTACCGCATCCGTGACGGCTATGCAGCCCTCAAGAAAAACGAGGAGATCTTCCGCAAGAACATTGACGTACTGGAGGGTGACACCAGTCTGGTGATTCTGCCCGAGGGCAATCATGCTCCCTACCGCCGGCTGCGGCGCCTGAAAAAAGGGATCATGCGGGCTGCTTTCCAGGCTGCCGGGAAGCAGGGTTTTGAGAAGGATGTGCTGATCATCCCCACCGGCCTGGAATATTCCGATTATGCCAAATGCAAACAGGAGTTGATTGTCAATTACGGAGACCCGGTAAGCCTGAAAAAATATTTCCCGCTATACCGGGAGAATGCCAATAAAGCGCTGGTCGTGGCCACCCAGGAGCTGAGCGAAGCGATGAAGAAACAGATAATACACATCAGCGATGATGAGCACTATGATCTGATCAACGACCTGCGCACGCTTTTTCTGCCGGAGATCGCCGGGGTATTCCGGCTGGATCCTGCCCGGCCGGCCGACAAGATCCGGGCCCAGCAGCTTTTCATCGCCAGGATAGAAAAACATCTTCAGAAGACACCCAAAGATGCACAACCGCTACAAAAGGATAAGGAAGCATACAGTAACCTGCTGGACGAGTTGAATCTGCGCAACCGGGTGCTCCGCAAAAAGCCCATGACCTTCTTCGGCATGTTGTGGCGTGCCCTGGCCTTCTCGGTTACCCTGCCATTGTTCCTGTACGGCTTTCTGGCCAACATCATCCCCGACAGGCTGACGGTGTATCTGGCCGACAAAGTAGAAGACAAGGTCTTTGTCAGCTCGTTCAAGTTTGTCCTTTCCATGCTTCTGTTCCCCCTTTTCCATGTGTTGCTGACCCTCGTAGCCGCCTTCTTTCTGAGGGATCTTATCCACACTCTTCTCTTTCTGGCCAGTCTCCCGCTCAGCGGCGCTTTGGCATTGCGTTATTTCATCCTTTTTAAGAAATTCCGTGGCCGGCTGAAATATTCCTTTTTGTTACGCCGGATAGACTTTCGCATCCTAAAACTGATAAATCTTCATAAGAAACTGGCCGCCACCTTGCAAGAATGGATGGCCTGAACATATAGGAACCGATCCTCTCTCCCGGCTGCAGTCTGTTAAAAATTTTTCACGGTGGGGAATAATTCCCTCCTTTTTTTGAACCATATTGTCTGTTTTATTCTACTTTTGCACCCCGGTAAAAAGAATTTCATCAGAAAAAAAAAAGAACCATGAACAGAGTATTAGTAGCCACCGGTGGCGGGGACTGTATTTTGCGGGAAG
>JALVJE010000119.1 GCA_027028505.1 Bacteroidales bacterium | reverse complement strand
AATGGTCCAACTGCTCCCTATTGTATTGATAATCCTTTTGGCGGCGGGCAAATATGTTACGGTATACCCACATCCTGGGGTTTTGGATCATCCTATGGATATATGCGTAAGGTATTTGTAGTGCAATCTACCGGCCAGTTGAAAGAGGGGGACCCGGTAGATATAAAGGCATCATTAACTTTAGAAGGAGATACCATGGGTGATGGCACAAAATGGGGCATGGGGCTGCTTTTTCTTAACAAACCATCCGGATTGGTGTATTATCCATGGATCATGCCAAGGGAATACCTTCGGTGGGGTGACATTGAGGATATTGAGGGCACCCCGGAGATTATGAATAACATGCTGGGGAATCTGTTTATTGGTTTAAATAGTGCAGGAGATACGACCACCACTGTTGCCATTGGAGATACGATTGTTGTAGAAGTAGCTTTGAAAACCCTGGTTGATCTTGACAACCCGAGGGGCCAGGGAGAGGCTGAAGGATGGACCGGAGGGAGACCTGATGAACTGTTTAACAGTCTTGATTTTGTCCGGGATGATTCTGTGAAAAGTCTTATCAAGAGATATGGTACTCATCTGTCATATGAACTGGTAAGCCTTACCACCGGAGCTTTACTCGAACCTTTAACCCCCAACGGTCCCAATCTGGATACTGACGGTGACGGAGTGACTGACACACAGGAAAAAGGTCCTGATGGCATTAACAGTACTTATGACGGAAACGCAGACGGAATACCGGACTATCAGCAAGACACCGTGGCTTCCCTGCATACCTATGATGGTGCAGGTTATTTCACTTTTGTCATACCCGGCGGAACAAAGTTCGCATCACTCCATGCAGTTGCCAATCCTTCATTTTATGATACCCCCAAGGACACTGATTTTCCTTTTGGATTCTTTGATTTTTCTATTGATGGTGTCAATACCGCCGGAGCCATACAGGTTAAAATTATTATACACAACCAGGCTTCTGTTAACAGTTATTATAAATACGGCCCCACTCCCGACAGTACAAAACTTCATTGGTATAAGTTCATGTATGATGGCCAGACGGGTGCAGAGATCAACCAGAATACAATCATTTTGCACCTGGTTGACGGACAGGCAGGAGATGAGGACATCGCAGAAAACGGTTATATTAATGATCCGGGTGGGATTGCAGCACAGGTTCCGAAAATATCTGTTTCTCCCGGGACCCTGGATTTTATAGATAAGGATGTTGGAGATACCAGTGAGGCCCGAACAGTGATCGTTAAAAATATTGGAAGTGCATTATTACAAATAGAGGATGTTTCAATTGTCTGGCCCGATTCTGTACATTTTACCATCACAAACAATACCTGTACGGACCTGGAACCGGATGATACCTGCTCCGTGCAGATGATCTTCCATCCGCGAACACCCGGAGACAAGGAAGCCAGGTTAAAGTTCCGGTCAAATGCCTGTTTCCATCCTGAGAAATATGTGGTGCTTAAAGGTAGAGGACTGGCACCCATGATATGGGATTACGGTTCATTGGCTTTTGGACAAGTGCCTGTAGGTGATTCTGCCGTGCATGTTTACACCATAAAAAACAAAGGAAATACATACCTGACAGTACAATCGGTCGTCATTCAGGAGGGTGATGCTACAGAATTTTCCTGTTCAGGTCTTCCGGATATGCCTTTCAATCTGGAAGCTAATGATTCTGTTCAATTCAAACTTATTTTTAAACCAACTTCGTTGGGAGATAAAACCTCAACACTTAAGATCTTTACCACGGACCTTGACCTTACACGGACATTGACGGGTACCGGGGCAAAGCCTGCATTTACAATAGAAGGTTTTGTTGATACTCCTGATGGGGATACGGTAACTGAAGGAACCATCACTGTTTATGAGCCGGAAGCGAGCGATCCGTCTATGTGGTGGAAACCTCTGGAGGGTGCACACTCCTACTCATTATCAGCTATTCCAAAAGGTGAGGTTACCCTGTGGTTCAAGCCTGACACTTCACAATATCCGGGATATTTATTGACCTATCTGGGTAATAAAACGGTCTATTCGGATGCCGAATTTTTTAATCTGAATAAAGATACCTCCGGACTGAAAATCACTCTTGTTCCTGTACCACCGCCACCCGGGGGTACCAGTGATGTATCGGGAATGTTTGCGGAGGAAAGTGGTAAATCCGGAAGTACCTTAAGTTTTAAGGAATACAAGGGCAACGGAACCCCTGTAAAAAATGTATCGGTCTTCCTGGTAAAACCCAATGGAGATCTTATTGATTTTGACAGAACAGACAGCACGGGAAGTTTTGCATTTACCCATATCCCGGTCGGTCATTACGGATTTCAGGCCGATTATGTAGGTTTCTTTATGAATGAGAAGAATGACAGCCTCATCATTGATCAGGATAATCAAAAGTATTACATCTCGGCTGTTGCTGTAAACGATACTATAACCATTGCTATCTCAAATATTACCGGTGTTGATAACTCACGTGCGGAAGAATTTTTCAGCGTCTTCCCCAACCCGGTACGTGACAACGTGTACCTGCGGTTCGGAGAACCGGCAGAAGGAGACCTGCAGATCCGCCTCATCGGTATGGACGGTGCGGTATACAAAACGCTCCGTAAAGAAAAACAACCCGCCGGCGCCCTGCTAAGGATCCCGGTGTCAGACCTCCCGCCCGGCCTGTACATCCTGTCGGTGGAAGGAAAACAGATAAACTACAAAAGCCGGATCATCATCATGCGATAACCCCAAAACAGCTATAGTCCCGGTCTGATGTTAGTTAGTTGGGAAGGATCCGTGACAACAGAAGTTGTTGCGGATCTTTCTTTTGGAATGATGGAAAGATGGAACAATGGAATGATGGGGGAAATGCAAGCAACTACCTAATTTCGCGACCAACGGGAGTAAATTTCTACTTAATTTCATCCCGATCCCTCGGGATAAATTTCGCGAACGTCAGCCTTCGTCCCTTTGGGAACTTCGGGCGCCTACGCTAATCCCGATAGCTATCGGGACCAGCGACAGCGTGCGGACAAGGCAGTGAGCTAATTTCTACCTAATTTCAGCCACGAAGTGGCCTAATTTCACGAGCGCAGCGAGTAAATTTCGTTTGCGTAGCGAACTAATTTCGTAATGGCACAGCAGGCGCCGATATCACTTATTCATTACCCGTTCTTCGGGATGCAGGTCAAAATGCCATCTGATCCGCCCCTTGCCGGGATCTTTCAATAACTCCGTTTTTCCGTTTTTCCGGACCACCTCAAGGGAATGAATTTCTTTGCCTCCGGGCAGATACAAAAGCCCGCGGGTCGGTTTGTTGCCGCTGCTGTATACCTTCAGGGTGATCTCCGACCAGTCGATCTGCAGGGTCGATTGGGCAAGTTTTACGTGCGGGATGACCGAGCCGTCTTTGATGAGCATGACCACGGGGATCTCCCCGGCTTCTATACTGTGCCACCCTCCCGTATAAACTGTATCGGTCTGGTAATCGATCCATTTCCCGGGAGGCAGGTATACCCGGCGGGTGGTGCCGGCCTCGAACAGAGGGGCTACCAGCATGTCCGCACCGAACAGGTATTCATCGTCGATGAGCCACGATCCCGGGTCGTCGGGGTATTCGATGAACAGGGCCCGCACCATCGGCAAGCCGTTTTCCGTGCAGGCTTTGGCCTGAGCATAGATATAAGGCATGAGGCGGTAACGCATATTGTCAGCCCTGCGAAAATCATCCAGGAACGATTTGCTGTATTCCCACGGCTCGGTGGGTGGAGCACCGTGGCTACGCACATGAGAGCTCAGCATGCCGAAGGGTGTCCAGCGGCGATACAGCGCTTCGGGCGAGGGCCTGACAAAACCGCCCAGGTCGTGGCTCCAGAAAGCAAAGCCCGACAGTCCCAGCGAGAGCCCGCCCCGCAGCGTGGCAGCCATGGCATTATCGGTGTTCTCCGCATCGCCGCCCCAGTGTACCGGATAACGCTGGCTGCCGGCCCAGGCACTGCGTGCCCAGATGATCTGCCCGCCGGTAACCTCGCGTGTGATGTCGGCAACGGCCTTGTTGTACCGGAGCGGATAAAGATTGTGCTCATAAAAACCGGTCCTGCCGGAGTGATAAAGACCATTTAGCGGAGCAGCCTCGCCGAAATCCACCTTGATGGCCCCCACACCCATGCGCAGCAGCCCGGCGATCTTCTTCTGGTACCAGGCCACCGTGGCAGGATTGGAGAAGTCGAGGATGGCATCTTCGGTGGGGAGGTTGCCTTTACGGTCCTTTATGGCCAGCCCGCGGGATACGATCTCCGGGAAGAGTTTGTTGCCTGGAACAAAATAAGGCAACTGCCAGAGAGAGACATGGAAACCCTGTTTTTTAAGGTCGGCTATCATCTTTTGAGCATCCCGGAAACGGGAGGGAGAGAAAGTATAATCGCATTGCCAGTCAGTCTCGAACCATCCCGTATCGAAGTGGATGACATCCGCAGGGATCCTGTTCACCCGCAGCTTGTCAGCCACAGCCCTGCCCTCCTTTTCTGAGAAATAGGTGATACGGCTCATCCAGAAACCGAAAGACCACAGGGGCGGCATCGTGGCCTTCCCGGTCAGACCGGTATATTCGTATAGGATATCTTTCGGTTCGCCCAGAAAAACGAACAGATCGAGGGCATCATCCCCGATCATCAGCGAGGTGATCCCGTTGTAATATTTTCCGAAATCACAGGTGACGGGCGTGGTGGTATGCATGAAGATGCCGTACCCACGGCTGCTCATGAAGAACGGAATGGGCTTATACATCCCCTCGTTCTGGACGCCGGCAGCATCTTCCGTAAAAAGCACGACGCGTTGCCCCCGCTTGTTCAGCTCCGTGAACGATTCTCCGCAACCGAAGATCTTCTCTCCCGGCGACAGAGAGAAAACAGCATCGAAACTGCGGGAGAGGTCCGAAGCCCTCCTGACATAACAGAAAGGTACGAGAGGAGTGAAGGTCCTGTTCCCCTGCAGACTGATCGTTTGGGTGAGCAGTCTGCCCTGCCGGTCCCGGATAATGATACGCCAGGGAGAGGGAACGATCGTGACCGATCCGTACGGACCGGTATAGGTATATCCCTCTTTTGTCCGGTGGTATTTCCAGGAGCCGGGGTCCTGCGGTACTTTCCCGTTTACCAGCATCAGCGAATCCTCGTCCGGAGCAAATTCCGGACCGGAAAAGGCACGGATGCGGAAGGTTCTGGCCGATACAAAATCGATGTGAAAAGGCAGGGCCGGGGCGGCAGGATACTCTTCCGGAGGGAACTCCCTGGCTTCGACCGGCTCCAGATAGCTCATGTTCTTATTGAATCCGGTACGTACGGCATATTCGTACCTGTGGTAGATGATCTCGCCGCTGGCTGTTGCCGGATCAAAACTGCCGAGACTGTCCGCCAGGAAATAGATATTGGCAAGGTCCTGAAAGTCCCCGCTGATATCAACGGGCTCGCCCAGCAGATGCACAGGAGGGGCGGGAGTGCGCAGTTGTGAAAAAAGGGAACCGGCAAACAGGGTCCCTGAAACGATAAAAAGGAAAATACGCTTGTTCATGGCCGGATCAGTTTTGATGGGAGGAAATACCTATTTAAATAGGTATTAAAATAGGTAATTAAATAGATATTTAAATAGGTATTTTTAAAAGATGAAGGATTTGTGGTTTCAGGGCAGGGATCGCAGGACCTGTACCATTTTCCGGATCTTCTCGATGTCGGCCTCGAAGATCTCATACTCCGGGATGCCGGGCATGCCGCCCATGGCGATCTTGTGGTTGCGGAATTCCATACCTCCTTCTATGAGGGTGCCGGCGGCGGCGTGATATTCCGCAGCGCCTACATAGCGGGCGAACGCCTCCAGGTTGTTCTCATCCAGTTCCCCGCCGGGGAAGATGATGATGCGTCCCGCCGCTCTTTCGATCAGCTTTTTGATCACCTCTTTGCCTTGCACGGCCGAGGCCTCCTGGCCGGAGGTGAGCACCCTGTCCACGCCGATCTCGATAAGATCGTCCAGCGCCTCAAAAGGATCGCGGGTCATGTCAAAGGCCCGGTGGAACGTGAAGCCTAGGGGACGGGCCAATTCGATCAGCTCGCGGGTGCGCTCTTTGTCCACCGTGCCGTCTTTGTGGAGGATGCCGCTGACGATGCCGTCGACGCCGGCCTTTTTGCAAAATTCCACATCTTTTTTCATCACCTCAAATTCCGTGTCGCTGTACAGGAAATCCCCGCCGCGGGGCCGGATGATGACGAACAACGGGATGGAAAGCTTTTCACGGGTCACCGTGATGGAGCCGTAGCTGGGGGTGGTGCCCCCTTCGGGACGGCTGTCGCACAGCTCCACGCGGCCGGCTCCGCCTTTTTCGGCATTCATCGCCGAGGTGGCGGAGTAGCAGGAGATCTCGAGGAGTTTTTTCATGGTTAATTTCTCTTTTTCAGTATGATTTTAACATTTTTCTCTTCCAGTCCTTTATGCGGGTCGGTAAGGTCTCTGCGTCGCAGGAGGATCCTATTGCCGGTGCCCCGGTTCAGGATCGTTGCCGGGATCACGGTCTCTTTCAGCAGGTGGGAGATGATCGCTCCCCGGCCGTTGACTAAAAGGCACAGATCTTCCGGCGGGGTGCCGGCATACCGGATCGTGTATTTCTCCGTTTCCGGGATCTCCGGCCGCCATACCATCTTCACCACCGTGGGCCGCAGGGAGTAGTAGTCGTGGCCACTGAAGCTGTGGTATTTCACGGCATTGTCCGCTGTCAGGAGGATCGTCCCGCTGCTGTCAGGCAGGATCCGGATCTCCGGTGTGAAGAACGGTTCTCCTTCAAGGGTGAGGGTAAGTACCTTCGGCATGTCCCCGCCGGGCAGGTTCCCTGCCTGTATGAAGAGGGTGTCGTGCCGGCTTTGCCAGGCCAGGGTGTGCAGGGCGTTGGCCAGGGGTGTGATCTTTGTGACGGAGGCCTGCATCCCCGTGACGGTCAGAGGGCCTCCTTCCGGCGGATCGAGCAGGTGCAGGTAGAGGCGCCCGGGCCGGCCGGTGACGATGCCCCAGGGCTGCGGCACCAACGGAACGGGCCGGGTGCCGTAAACCGCCTCGCCGTTCTTCTGCAGCCAGTGGCCTATGATCTTCAGCACCTTTTGCTCGAAAGGGACAATTTCGCCCCGGCCGGTGGGGCCGATGTTCAGCAGGTAGTTACCGCCCATACTGACCACCTGCAGCAGGTCGCGGAGTTTCTCACGGGCTTTGGCGGCAGGATCACCCCTGGGCTGCCACGAGCGGTAGCTCCAGGTCTCGGGGAACATCGAGGCAGGGGTCTGCCACGGCACGCCCATGTGGAAGTGGGGGCGGTAGTTATCGCCCATCACCACGAAGTCGCCCTGGTCGTTCCAGAGACGTCCGCTGATGAGACAGGCCGGCTGCAGGCGTTTTACAAGGGCCCTGATCTCGCGGCTCTGCTGCGGCGTGGGAGAGCCCATGTCGAACCAGATCTCCGAGATGGGACCGTACTGTGTGAGCAGTTCCTCCACCTGGTGGAGGTTGTACTGATGATGGGCCGGCGGGATGGAGTCGGAGTTGCGTACGGAGGTGAAGGGCAGGGCGCCGGGGTAGTGCCAGTCGATAAGGGAGTAGTAGACGCCGAACTGCAGGCCATGGCGGCGGCAGGCTGCGGCCAGCTCACCCACCACATCGCGGCCGTAAGGGGTGGCGTCCACCACGTTGTACTTCGTGTATTTCGTGCGGAACATGCAGAAGCCGTCGTGGTGTTTGGCGGTGATGACGATGCTCTTCATGCCGGCGGCCACGGCCAGCGCCGCCACACTGTCGGGGTTCCACGCCACCGGATCGAAAAGGGCCGCCAGCTTTTCATATTCCCCGTTGGGGATGCGGGCATGGCCCTGGATCTGCTCGCTGTAGCCGGTGATCCTCCTGCCCTGCCAGATGCCTGCCGGGATCGAGTAGAGTCCCCAGTGGATGAACATGGAGAACTTGCGCTGCTGCCACGCCTCCAGGGCCTGCTGCGTCGCCGGCGTCCGGAAGCTCTCCGCCGCAGGACACATTACCTCCCTCTCCTGCTTGCAAGAAGAAGAAAACAGGAGGAGGGCTGTTAAAACCAGGGAAACTGTATATTTCATCTGCCGGTCAAAGTAGGTTTGAGGTTTGAGGTTTGAGGTTTGATGCGCCTGCGGCGCGTTTGAGGTTCGGGGTTTGAGGTTTGAAGCAGCCTGGTGGCTGCGTTTGGAGACGCAATGAATTGCGTCTGTACGCTGTATGTTCTAGGTTGTTCTCCTCAATTCATTCGAGCTTCAACAATCAAGCTTCGAACTTTACTTATGCCTTTTTACTTATTACTTTTTACTTTAAGTTAAACCCTTCTATCTCCACCTCCGGCTCCTCCCCACGGCAGTCGGCCGTTTTCACTTCCATGGTGACCGTTCTTTTCTCGCCCGGCATGAGGGTGATGTAGTTGTCGCTGTACAGCACCGGAAGAACACGGTCGCCGTCAGGCCTGCGCACCACTTTCAGCCGCACCATCAGGGCGGGGACATCAGAGATGTTTTTCAGGGTGGTGGTGAGATGCCACGGATCGCCTTTCCTGGTTTTTGTGGTGGTCACTGCCAGGTTGGCTGCGGGCAGCTTGCGGATGGCCTGCAGGTTGCCCTCTTCCGTGCCGTGGAGGTAGATGTTGCGGGAGATCTCTTTCCCGTCGCGCAGGAGGGTAAGGCGGATAAAGTGCACCGGCGTGAGGTCGCCGGGGTACTCCATGGCTGCCAGACGCACCACGGCATCTTCGGGCAGGTCAAAGGTTTTCTCTGTGCTTTTCTTCACCTGGCCGTCCATGTTAATGAGCTCGATGCGGGCGGTCAGGCCGGGGGCTGTGCGGCCACTGTAGTTGACCGCCTCGACACTGTCGGTGAGGGCGTTCCACTGGATGTGCAGCGGCTCGGAGGCTTTCTTGCAGCCGAAGTAAGCAGCCGTAGGCTCGAAATAGTAGTCGTAGGTCTGCCAGGTCAGTGAGGGCCAGGCGGGATGGCTCATCCACAGCAGCAATCCCATGCGGTGGCGGCTCTGGGCCTCGAACATGGCGCGGTAGCCGTCGTAGTTGACGAACTGGGCCAGGGTGACCCACTCCTTCACGTTGTCCGCCCCGCCATATTTGTTTTTGACAATGTTGTTGAAGCTGATGGCGTTCTGTGCGCCTTTGGCACAATAGTCGTGCAGTCCCCACATGCGGCCCTGGGGCCAGAGAGCGCTGTCAGGGATGGTGGCCTCCAGGCTCTCCAGGGTCATGATGTTGGGCATGCCCATCTCGCTGTGCAGCATTTTCGTGGCCCGTTCGGCAAAATAGTATTTGATGGGCATGGCACGGTAAGGACCGTGGCCGCTGACCACATCATCGGCTGAGCTGGAGATGTAATGGATTCCCGGATGGTAGGTGCTGATGAGCTGGCGCAGCCCCTTGTCGAGGACGGGCGGCGGATATCCTTCATTGCGGCCGCAGTAAAGGCCGATGGAGGGATGGTTACAGATCTTCTGGATGAAGTCTTTGGCGTTGTCCAGGAACATGCTGTCGTTGTCGGGGTCCGGGCCGTCCCACGGGTTGGCCAGCCAGAAGTCCTGCCACACCAGGATGCCGTACTTGTCGCAGGCCTCCCAGAACTCATCGTCGCCGGTCATGCCCACCCAGTTGCGGATCATGGTGAAATGCATGTCGCGGTGGTAGCGCACGGCGATGTCGTATTCCCGTTTCCGGTAGCGCAGCATCGACTCGGGGAAGCCCCAGTTGCCGCCACGGGCGGTGAAACGCCTGCCGTTGACCCATATCTTCAGAACGCCTCCTTTCTTGCTGTAGCTCATCTGCCGGATGCCTGTACGAAACTCTTTGCTGTCGGAGACAGATCCGTCCTCCGCAACAAAAGAGAGCTTTACATCATACAGGTTGGGTGCTCCGTAGCCGTTGGGCCACCAGAGCTTCGGATCTTTCAGATGCAGTTCCGGGTGACCGGCAGGGAGGAGGGCGATCATTTTGGAGGCCCCGGCTGCCAGCTCCACAGGCTCTTCAAACTGTATGTTACCAAAAGAACCAGACAGCCTGCCTTTGACCGGTTGATCCGCATGGTTTTGCACCTTCACGTGGATGGAGATATCCGCCGTGGAGGTGTCGGGGAGAGGCAGGGTGGTGGTGACCCGCGGGTTCTCCAGGGTGACGGGACCCGTGGCGGAGAGATACACATCGTTCCAGATGCCGGCGTCGCGGCCCCGGATCGTGGGGATCCAGTCCCAGCCGACGGTGGCGTGGAAGGTGGGGTTGTCAGCTCCCAGCACGCCCCCGTTGAGGCCGGGGCTCTCAAAGGTCTTTTCTTTCATGCCGCCGGGATGGGCGTTGCGGAGTACCTTCACGGCGATCACGTTCTGCTGCCCGGGAACGATGAGCGAAGAGACATCGAAGTTGCCGCGGACGAAAGCTCCGTCGATGCGGCCGGCATTGGTGCCGTTGACCCACACCTCCGCTTTCCAGTTGATGCCGTCGAAATGGAGCTGCAGGTGTTTCCCCTTGAACGAGGCCGGCACATCGAACACATTGCGGTACCAGAAATCACTGAGGAAAAAGGATTCGGATACCATAAACTGGTTATCCGCATAGTCGGGGTTGGGGATGGCGCCGGCGTTGAGGTAGCTGACCAGTTCGGTGCCCGGTACGGTGGCCGGCAGCCAGGCAGCATCGTCGTATCCCGGCCGGGAGAGGGTTGCGCCCTCCTGCTGTACCAGGGACGTGCGCTGCAGCTTCCAGTTACCGCCGGAGAGATACAGCTTATGATCTTTGGTGACGCCGGGCTGGGGGACGGGCTGTGGCACCAGTCCTCCTTTGCCGAATACTTCCATCTCACTCAGGACAAAATGTTTCCCGTCGGCAGGATCTTTTAATGAGAGACGTACGTATCTGCCCCGGGCAGGAGTGCCGGGGATGATGCGCATGATCCGGGAGGTGACGGCAGGCAATGTGGAGATCTCCTGCCAGCTTTTCCTGTCCTCGGAAACCTCTATGCTGCCTGCCAGGGCCGGGCGTATCCAGTGAAGGACGATGCTGTCGATGTGCGAGGAGGCGCCCAGATCGGTGAGGAGCCACTGCGGCCTGTTGTCTTCACTCATCCACGCACTCATGAAATGGCTGGAGGGCTTGATCTCGAGGGGTCTGCCATCGTGCAGGAGGATGAACTCGCCGATGTTCCAGGCCTCCAGCAGGGGAGACTGCAGGATCACCTTGTAATAGCGGTAGGATTCCGGCTTATTGAAACGGATGACCGGCCGGAAAATATCTCCCAGAGGGAAAAGGGTGGTGTCCGCAAGACTGCCGTATCCTTTTTTCTCTCCCAGGACGGTCCAG
>JALVJE010000118.1 GCA_027028505.1 Bacteroidales bacterium | reverse complement strand
GCTATCAACGGACAACCCGTAAAAAATATCTACGACTATATGTACCGCCTGGCCAAACTGCATCCCGGCGAAACGGCGGTGGTGGAGATAAAAAGAAAAGGCGAGAAGAAGGTGCTGCTGGTGCAACTGTAGGAACGATGATCGATGATCGATTATCGATTAACTATGAACTGTGAACTTTGAACTTTGAACTTTGAACTATGAACTATGAACTATGAACTATTTTGAACTATGAAAAAGACCTTGATATGGATCCTGGCGGTGGTGGTGACGCTGGGAGCGGCCTATTACCAGCGCAAAACCGGTCCCACCCATCCCCGTGATGAGGTGGTGACCCTGAACGGAAAGAGTTATAAGATACGGCTGCTCCGCAGTCATGGCGGAGAGAGTGATATGCCGGTGGAGGTGGTCATCCCGGATGCATCGGTAAGTGGCAAGGTGGTTTACAAGCGTTTCCCCACAGCTGAGCCCTGGGACACCGTCCTCATGGAGCGTGCCGGCGACACGCTGAAGGCCCTCCTGCCCCACCAGCCGCCGGCCGGTAAACTGGCTTATCGTCTCCTGCTGCAGACAGCCGCCGGCAGTGTGCAGGTGCCCGCCGGAGAGCCGGTGGTCACCCGTTTCAAGGGAGAGGTGCCGGCAGCCATACTCATTCCCCACATCCTGTTCATGTTCCTGGCCATGCTGTTATCCACGCTGGCCGGACTGATGGCCCTGTGGAAGATCCCCGCCTATCGCAAATATTCTTATATCACCCTGGTATTACTGCTCATCGGCGGAGGGATCCTGGGACCGCTGGTACAGTTGCATGCTTTCGGCGCCCTCTGGACGGGCATTCCTTTCGGCTGGGACCTTACCGACAACAAGACCCTGATCGCTGTGGTCTTCTGGGTGTTTGCCGTGCTGGTCATCCGCAGAAAAGACCGCTACTGGGCCGTCGTGCTGGCCGCCCTCGTGCTGATCCTGGTCTACTCCATCCCCCACAGCATGTTCGGCAGCACCTATAACTATGACACGGGGAATGTTATCCAGGGGATGCTCCTGATCGCCGGGGTACGGATAGGGAGGATAAGTAACCGGATTAAAGAAGTGTGGAGTGCCTAGAGGGTGGAGTGTGGAGTGCCTAAAGTTTAAAGTGAGCTAAAGTTAAAAGTTTGAAATTCACCCAGCACCTAGCACCCTGTACCCAGCACCGTACACATTCTTATGCCATTTGCCTTTATACTTTTGCCTTCGGAAGTGTGGAGTTGTTTTCGCTTCATTGTGCCCTGTGCTCTGCGCCCTGTGCCCTGAGCAAAAAAAAAGAGGCCCGAGGCCTCTTTTTTTTATTCTCCGGAATCTTCTTCCGATCGCATGCTCATGATATCCCGGTCGAACATGTAAAGGTTATGCTCACCCATGAGGGCCAGCTTGTCCAGGATCTCCTGCACGCTCGACTCTTCTTCGATCTGCTCGGTGACGAACCACTGTATCCAGTTGTTGGTGGTGTGGTCCTGCTCCTCGATACAGGCCGTTACGATCTCATTGATAGAGGCCGAAACGAACTGCTCGTGCTTGAGCACCGCCTCGAACAGAGGCTTTATCCCTTCAAACTCGTTGGGAGGAGCCTCCAAACCGGTGATAATGGCCTTGCCACCGCGATCGTTGATGTAATGGATGAACTTGAGCATGTGCTCCAGTTCTTCCTGCGACTGTGCATACAGCCAACGGGCGATACCGGGGTAACCGGAAGCCTCGGCCCACGAGGCCATCGACAGGTACAACAGCGAAGAGTAACCTTCACGCTCCACCTGCCGGTTCAGGATGTCTTCGATCTTTTTTGTCAGCATAATGGTAATATTTATTCGGTTTTTGTAATTAAGTGCTGAAGGATATAGCTCAGGGCTCAGGGCGCAGGGCGCAGGGCACAGGGCGCAGAGTTCTAAACCCTTCAACTCTTCAACTTATCAACCCCGACAAGTCGGGATTAGTTCGACTTGATGATTTTATTTTGGCTTCGCCTCATAAAATCATAGTCTCACTAACTTATCAACTTTTTTATACTACATATTCTTAATGATCTCATCGCCGAACTCCGAGGTTTTCAGCTTGGTAGCTCCTTCCATGAGGCGTTCGAAGTCGTAGGTCACCCGCTTGTTCAGGATCGCCTGTTTCAGACCTTTAACGATAAGTTCTCCGGCTTCTTCCCAGCCCATATATTCGAACATCAGCACGCCGGAGAGGATGAGCGATCCGGGGTTCACCTTATCCTGGTTGGCATATTTGGGAGCGGTTCCGTGGGTAGCTTCGAAGATGGCATGACCCGTGACGTAGTTGATGTTGGCGCCGGGAGCGATGCCGATACCGCCTACGGTAGCTGCCAGGGCGTCGGAGATGTAGTCGCCGTTCAGGTTAAGTGTAGCGATCACCGAATACTCTGCCGGGCGGGTGAGGATCTGCTGCAGGAAAGCATCGGCGATGACATCCTTGACAATGATCTTACCTGCTTTCACGGCCTCGTCCTGGGCAGCGTTGGCAGCGTCCACGCCTTTCTCATCCTTGATACGGTCATACTGCATCCAGGTAAAGGTCTTGTCGGCAAATTCACGCTCTGCCAGCTCGTATCCCCAAAGCTTGAACTGGCCTTCGGTAAACTTCATGATGTTCCCCTTGTGGACGAGGGTCACCGAGGGCTTGTTATAGCGGATGGCATAGTTGATGGCAGCCCGTACGAGGCGCTCGGTCCCCTCTCGGGATACCGGCTTGACACCGATAGAAGTGGTTTCGGGGAAACGGATCTTTTTGACCCCCATATCGTTGATCAGGAAATCCAGCACTTTCTGGTTCTCCGGTGTTCCCGTCATCCATTCTATTCCGGCATAGATATCCTCCGAGTTCTCCCGGAAAATGACCATATCGGTCTTGGTGGGATCTTTCACGGGCGAAGGTACACCTTCATAGTATTTTACGGGGCGCAGGCATACATACAGGTCCAGGATCTGCCGCAGGGCCACGTTGAGCGAGCGTATCCCGCCGCCTACAGGCGTGGTGAGCGGTCCTTTGATAGCTACCAGATATTCATTGATGGTGTCGAGGGTCTCCTGGGGGAGCCACTCTCCTACTTTGTTGTACGCTTTCTCGCCGGCCAGCACCTCTTTCCACTCGATCTTTCTTTTGCCGCCGTAAGCTTTCTCTACAGCTGCATCAAATACGCGCACCGAAGCACGCCAGATATCCGGGCCGGTACCGTCACCCTCAATGAAAGGGATCACCGGGTTGTCGGGAACATTCAGTTTACCATTTTGGATCGTGATCTTTTCTGCCATGATGATTTTTTTTATCGGATTATGTTATTAAAAAATGTCTTTTGCCAAAAAGCAGCACAAAAATATCCAAATCCCCGGTGAATGCCAAAAGATCGTCCGGATCATTCGAGATCAAGATCGAATAATCTCCTCATCTTCTCTATTTCAGGGTTTTTCTTTTTCATGTATTCATACTTTTCTTCGGGCGTATAGGGTTTTTTAGATCCTTCCGGCGTATCTTCCACATCGATCCGGAGGGTGATACGGTCATTCTCCAGCTCATCGCTGAGATATTCCATCAGGGCAGGTTTGAGATTATTCTCAAAATCCTCTTTCAGGTTTTTGTTTTCCACCGTGATGCGGATGATGTTGGTGCCGGTAATATCGGGCGGATGATGTCGCAGGGCAGCAGCCAGGCGGGGTTTGTCCTTTGCCAGGGAGTCGGCATAATCGCTCCATTTCTTCTTGAGCATCGCCTCATCGAAAGCCTTCTCCCTGCCCTTGGTAGCGGTTGCCCCGGGGGCTTCCGGCTCTTCGACGGAAGAGGTTGGACCGGAAATATCACCATTCAGTACATCCCGGATGGAAATTGTGTCGGTAACCACCTCTTCCGGTTCCGTATTTTTATAAGAAGGTGGCTCCTTGTCGGGGGAGGTCTCTTTTATTTCCTGGACCGGGGGGGTGGGCTCTTTGGGTTCATTTTCGGGAGCCTTCTCGGCGCCTGTCTTTCCGGCTACAGCAACCGGAGGATCTTTCTCCGGCTCCGGCGGGACAGACTTCGTTTCAGCGGAAGGCTTTGTTTCCTCCTTTGCTTTTTTCTTCACAGCCGGAGTCTCTTCCGTACCGGCCTCACTCAGGGG
>JALVJE010000117.1 GCA_027028505.1 Bacteroidales bacterium | reverse complement strand
GGCAGGGGCAGGAGCCAGGGGTGGCGGCCGGTAGCCTGCCGCAGGGCTTCGAAGAGATCCCGGTAGGTGAGGTTGTCGCCACCCAGAATGTAACGCTCGCCGCGGCGGCCCCGCTCCAGGGCCAGCAGCATGCCTTCGGCCACATCGTCC
Source organism: Bacteroidales bacterium (assembly GCA_027028505.1). Lineage (GTDB taxonomy): Bacteria > Bacteroidota > Bacteroidia > Bacteroidales > VadinHA17 > DRPN01. Next base: position 11,549 of record JALVJE010000117.1, on the reverse strand, counting down.
ACGTACACATAGTTGCCATAGCTGCGGCCGTCGCCGGGGAGGATGTGCCATTTACCCCGCCGGAAAAGGTCAATGATGCGTGTCACCGAGTTGCTCTCGACCAGCGGTCCCGGCCCGAAGACCCGCGAGGGGTTCACGATGACCGCATCACCTCCCTCATGCACATACTGCTGCACCACCTCCTCCGCTTTTGCTTTGGTACGCTCGTAAGCTGTGAAGAAAGGCAGGGTTCGTGGCGTCTCCTCTGTGGCGGGCGTGCCGGAAGAAGGGTTGATAACGCCGGCGGTGGAACAGAAAAGGACGCGTGCCACACCCTGCTGCCGGGCTGCCTGCAGCACCAGCTCCGTGCCGGTGACATTGTACGCTTCATAGGGCCGGTCGTCGGGAGCCCATCCTTTGGCGTAGGCAGCCAGATGGAAGACTCCGTAGCACCCTTCCATAGCCCGCTGCAAGGCTTCGGGCGAGGTGATATCACCCGTGAAAAAATATACCTGTGGTGAGCGGAACAGCACTTTCTTGGCCGGGTCGCGTGAGAGCACATGCACCTCATGGCCCCGGGCCACCAGCTTGTCCACCAGGCGACGCCCTATAAAACCGGTGCCGCCTGTGACCAGATAACGGTGCTTACCTCCCTTCATCGTATTGTATTTTGCGGGTGGCCCGGGCGGCAAAATAGCCGTTGGAGAGAGCCAGTACCAAATGACTGAAGAAAGAGATCAGGAGACTGCCGGAGAAAATGGTGGTCAGTACCAGCAGTACTCCGAAGATCAAAGCACCAGCCACCTCACGCCATCCTTTATGGAGATGGGCCAGGGCATATAACACCAGGTTAAGAACCAACACTCCGGCAATACCTAACACCGGCAGGAGCGGGAAGATCAGGAGTCCGCGGAAAAGGAACTCGTAGCCAGCCAGGTAGAGCGCCCAGGTGAAGGCATTGAGCAAAACCATCGCCGGCGTCCAGGTAACCTGACGCATCTGGGGGTACTGCTCCAGACTGGCAGGCGTGCCGGCGAATCGCGATACACCCGCCACGATCACCACCCAGAAAAGGAGGGAAGGCAGATACCAGACACGCGGCGGCAGGACCACACCCACATCGCGTACGCTGAAGCCGGGGAGAGAGGTTTTCAGCAACAACCAGGGGATCACCCCGAAAAAAAGAAAACCCGTGAGCCGCTCGGCCACCACCACTCCCACTGTGCCACGTCGCTGCGCCGGGATGAAAGGACGCCGCAGGAAAGAGGGGGTGTAAAAGATCAGAACGAAAACCACGAACAAGAGACCTGCGACCAGCAGTACCATGTAATAAATGCCCGGCTCTATTGTCATGACAGCATCAGGAGGTTTGGATCACACAAGATAAGAAAAAAGAAAGAAATGATGTGTTCACCCGCGTTGATTTGGCCGGTTGAGGCTGACGATGTATCTTTGCAGGGTATCCTATCGTAAGTTTATGAAAGACAAAAAAGCCTACGCCGGCGAGCTGAACCAACGCTTTAAAAAAGCATCTCCAGAAGAGATCATCGCTTTCTTCCTGAAGGAATTCGACGGGAAGGTGGCCGTGTCGAGCAGTATGAGCGCTGAGGACCAGATCCTGATCCACATGGCTGTGGCCATCGACCCTGCGGTGGAGGTCTTCACCCTGGATACCGGTAGGCTGTTTCCTGAGACATACGATCTGATACAGCGCACCAATGAAAAGTATGGCATAAAGATCAGGGTCTATTTTCCGGATTATCACGAGGTGGAGGAGATGGTCAACACCAGGGGCATCAACCTTTTCTATGAGAGCGAGGCCAACCGGAAACTATGCTGTGATGTACGTAAGCTGCGGCCCCTGGCGCGTGCCCTGGCGCCGCTGGATGCCTGGATATGCGGACTGCGTACCGAGCAGTCGGTGACACGCATCCTTACCCAGCATGTTGAATGGGACGAGAAGAACGGCCTGATCAAGGTGAACCCACTCTCGGAATGGCTGGAAAAAGATGTGTGGAAATATATCCGGGAGCATGATATCCCCTACAACCCTCTTCACGACAAAGGCTTCCCCAGTATAGGCTGTCAGCCATGTACACGCGCGGTCAAGCCCGGCGAGGACCTGCGCGCCGGCCGCTGGTGGTGGGAGACCCCGGAGAAAAAAGAGTGTGGGTTACATAAGAAATAAGGCTAAAGGCTAAAGTGGGTCCTGGTTGCAGGTTGCAGGTTGCTGCCCGCCCGGCTGACGCCAGTCGGACGGGGTTGCTGGGTGGGAATGATTGAATGATTGAATGATTCCCGCCCGGACGAACGTCCGTTCGGACGGGGAATGCGTGAATGATTGAAAAATCAGAAATCAACAATCAACAATCAACAATCAAAATTCCTGCCTGCCCTGCCTACCCTGCCTACCGGCAGTCAGGCGGCAGGCAGGCATCATTCGGTGTTCATCCTGAAACCTGAAACAATTTTAAATCCGCAAACACAGCCGTCAGGCTGTATCAAACATCCGCGCAGCGGATAACAAATCCCGTAAAATGCATGCATTTTACGAGGATCCTCGCAATTCTAACGAGATCTTTGATCTCGAGAATTGCGGGACCACAAACATCGAACATAATCTCCCAGCTCCCAACCTGGCACCTGGAACCTGAAACATGGAACATGGAACATGGAGCATGAAACCTCCTTCTGCCTTCTGCCTTTTTACTTCTGCCTTATTCCTTTTGCCTTCTCCTTACTCTCCCGGTTCCCAGAAAGAGAATTTCAGCATGAAGGTCATGCGGGTAAAGACGGAAGAGCGGTGGTACACAGCCTGGGTGATGTTTTGTTTTGTATAATACCGGTATTCCAGACTCACTCTTTTGAAACGGTACCCTCCGCCGATGAAAAATGTGGTGATGGTGTTCAGGTCGTACTTGTTGTTGGGGTTGTAAAACATCATATAGTTCTCCCCTGTGTGAAACTCGGGCGCCACGCCGGTCCGCAAAAAAAGCTTCTGATCCTCCTGCAGAATGAAATAATAGTTGACCCCCAGTGGGATCTCTATGGCCTGAAAATGGATGGCCGTGGTCTGGTCCAGGGTGGCGTCGTAAATGGAAGAATGGCGGTAGTAATAGTTGCCCTCGGCGAAAAGGCTCAGCTTGTAACGGTTGTGAGGGATGAGATACTCCATTTCCAGCCCGCCGGTAACGTCGATCTCCTTGCCGAAATTGTAATGGTCCGGGAGGTCGTCTATCTGGAACGTGGTACGGTTCATCAGCAGGGAGACCTTGAAGTTCAGCTTGCTTTTCATCCTTTGTTCATAAAGATGGTATTGGGCTCCCTTGCATTCATGGTAATCCTTCAGGTAATCCGTAAGGTCACGCTCGTTGTAGTGCAGCTTGTTCAGCTTGTCTGCCAGCTCCGGGCAGGGCAGCTTGTCCTGCAGCTGCTTTCTGAAGGCGTTGTTCTCCCGTATGGAAGAGGACTCTGTGTTGATCAGCTGGATGATATATCTTTTGTAGATCAGGGGTATCAGCGGCTGGTCGGGCAGACCCAGATAAAAACGATACACCCCCTCGTCATCAAAGAAATACAGGGAGGCCAGCTCGCCGTCGAAGAGCTGCTGGATGAAAGCATATTTTTCTTCCCATCGCAGGGGAGGGAGGGTGTCGGTGGTGATCTGCTCCGGAGAGGTCTCGGTCAGGATCCTGGCCCGGAAGAAATGTTTGTCTTCAACACTGAAAGCTTCGACATAACGGATGTCGATGTGGGTGGCCGTATCATGACGGGACATCCGGTAATAATAATCCATGGATGAATGTTCACTGCCGTAATTGGCGATCTCACAATCCAGACGCTTGTGATCGTTGGTGATGATATAACCCGGCCGGAAAGCAGCCTGACCGAAAAGAAAGGAGACTGCCGCCGTAAGGAGAAACAAAAAGAGAACGATACGCTTCATCACTATTCAATGTTGATCATGCATAAATACAAATTTCAGATCATTTTTGCAATGATTTGACACATACGGCTGTGATTTTATTCCTTTTTTAGGATATTTGTCTTTTGAAGAGTTCATTTACTTAATTTCGGATCGACTAATACATCATTATGAAGAGGACACATTTATTTCAACTATTCCTTGTTCTGATATTGACCGGAATTCTTTCCGCCTGTAGCGGAAATAAAGGAGACCGGACCGCTCCGGCTGCTTACAGCGATCTGGCCTCTCTGGACACCCTGCAGGATATCTGGCACCTGGATGGTCATGACGGTATCGTCTGGGATATCACTCCGCAGCACGTGCCCCATACCGATCACCTGGAGTTCAGCGGGCTGCAGGTCTCCTGCATCCTTACCTACGGTGTGGATGAGGATGGCACCCTGGTGCTGCGCAAGACGGTGGTCTGGCCTATGTTGCGAACCATCCCCAACGACACCCATGCCAGTCTCATCAACGGCTTCTCGGAAGATGAAGATACCCATGTCAGCGTAGATGGTAAACCTGCCGTCCCGGAGAAGCCCTACCGCATACGTTTCAACGGTGTGCTCACCCTCCTCTCGAAGGCCGGTGGTTTGGAGGTGCGGCGGGTTCTCTTTCCCTCCACCGGCCGGCCGGCTATCCTGGAGACGGTGACGGTGAAGAACGTATCCCGACAGCCCCTTCATGTGACCCTGGACCGGGTGGGTTATGAGCATATCAACCCGGCAGACAAAGGGGTCTATGGCGCCTACACCATCCGTGCCGACAACGGAGACGGGGCAAAAGGCCTCCTCCGCCCCGGCGACACCCTCACCACCACGGTGGTCTATTACGCGTTGAAAAAGGGAGAGACCCTGGTCCTTGACCCCGCGGAAGAGCTGGCAAAAAGACGCCGTTTCATCCGCTCGCTCAACAGCTCACTGGTGCTGGAGACCCCCGACCCGGTCATTGACCAGATGTTCCGCTTTGCCAAGTTGCGGGCCACCGAGAGCATCTATGCCACCAAAGGAGGACTGATGCACGGCCCCGGGGGAGGACGTTACTACGCCGCGATCTGGGCCAACGACCAGGCCGAATATGTGGATCCTTTCTTTCCCTTCCTGGGCAATGCCAACGGCGATGAGTCGGCCATCAACAGCTTCCGTCATTTTGCCCGTTTCATGAACCCGGAGTTCAGGCCCATCCCCTCCTCGATCATTGCCGAGGGCACCGATATCTGGAACGGCGCCGGCGACCGCGGCGACGCAGCGATGATCGCCTACGGCGCCTCGCGGTTCGCCCTGGCCTACAGCGATACGGCCGTGGCCGACAGCCTGCTGCCCCTCATAAAATGGTGCCTGCAGTACTGCGAGAAAAAGATGCTGCCCGAAGGGGTCATCGCCTCCGACTGTGACGAGCTGGAGGGACGCTTCCCTGCCGGCAAGGCCAACCTTTCGACCAATATACTGGCCTACGGCGCCTATCGCAGCGCTGCCAACCTGCTGCGGTCGCTGGGGAAAGAGGAGGAGCTGGCAGCAGCGTATGACCGGGATGCGGACAGCCTTCATGCACATATCGATAAATATTTCGGTGGCAACGTGATGGGATACGACACCTACCGTTATTTCCAGGGAAATAAAAAACTACGCTCCTGGATCTGCCTGCCCCTGGTAATGGGTGTGGACGACCGGAAGGAGGAAACGCTTCACGCCCTCCTCTCGCCGCAGCTGTGGAGCAAAAACGGCATCTACACCCAGGCGGGAGCCCCCACCTTCTGGGACCGTGCCACCCTCTATGCCTTCCGCGGCATCTTCTACGCCGGCGAGACCGATATCGCCATGAAATACTTCCGGTACTATTCACAGAAACGACTGCTGGGTGAGCATGTCCCTTATGCCGTCGAGGCCTGGCCCGAAGGCAATCAGCGTCATCTCTCCGCCGAGAGCGGCCTCTATGCCCGCGTGATCACCGAAGGACTCTTCGGCATCGAGCCCACAGGCCTGCGCTCCTTCACCTGCGCGCCCCGCCTGCCGTCGGACTGGGACTTCATGCGGCTGAAACATATCAAAGCCTTCCAAAGCGACTTAGACATCAATGTCAAACGGGAAGGTAAAAAGATGCTGGTCACCGTCACCAACCGGGGTAAAGAGGTGTTGCGGAAGAAATGGGACGGTAAGGGGAAGCTGGAAGTGAGATTATAAGGCAAAAGTAAAAAGTAAAAAGGCAAAAGTAATCTGCCGTCGCCCCGATAAATCGGGACTTTGGCGGACGAGGAAAGGCAGAAGGTAAAAGAAAAAGGAAGTTTCATGTTCCAGGTTCCAGGTTCCAGGTTTGAAGGATGACTGACATGACAAATGGCTACTTAATTTCATCCCGACGTAGTCGGGATAAATTTCGTGAGGGCGAAGCCCGAACTAATTTCAGCTGCATAGCAGCGTAATGACTTAACCCGTAACCCGATACTCGCAACCCGATACTCGCAACTCTCAACTCGATACTCATAACTCGATACTCGATACTCGCAACTCGCAACTCGCAACTCGCAACTCTTAACACCATACCAGATCATGAAATTCAATCTGTTGATTCCCGCTCTTATCTCCCTTTTCCTTTCCTGTTCGCATGCCGGTGACCGGGTGCAGGACAAGTACCGCATCGTTGATGAGATCGCGAACGATAAGGAGAGTCCTTTTTATATTGACTTTGCCCGTTATCCCACGCGGCGGGCTCCTCTGCCCGTGGGGGTCTTCGATTCGGGCACCGGGGGGCTTACGGTGCTGGAGGCGATCCTGCGCTATGATGCCCATGACAACTGCACCCATACTGCCGGCGCCGATGGTATTCCCGACTTTGCCACGGAGCATTTCGAGTACCTTGCCGATGATGCCAACATGCCTTACGGCCGTTATGATGCCGAGGGGAAGGCCGACTTCCTGCGGGAGCTGATTATCAAGGATGTGCGCTTCCTCCTGGGCAACACCTATTATCTGCGGCCGGAGGACAGCGTGCCGCAGCATGACAAAGCCCCCGTGAAAACCATCGTCATAGCCTGCAACACGGCCACCGCCTTTGGCCTGGCGACGGTGCGTGAAGCCATCCGTGTATGGGGGGTAGGGGTGAAGGTGCTGGGCATCGTCGAGGCGGGAGCGCGTGAAGCGGTACGCAGGATGGGGGACGATGAGAACGGCGTCATCGGCATCCTGGCCACCGAGGGTACCTGCGCTTCGCAGGGCTATCCCCGGGCCGTGGCGCAGGCAGCACAGAGCAGCGGACACCGCGGTACGGTGACGGTGATACAGCAGGCGGGCATAGGCCTTGCCGGCGCCATCGACGGCGACCGCAACTACCTGGACCCGCAGGCCACAGCACCCCGCGACACGGACCACTACCGCGGACCGCGCCCCGGCGATGCACGCTATCCTCTGGACACCTCCCTGCTGCAGGCCTATCACTTCGATACCACGGGCCATGCCCTCCTCACGGCCCGCGACGCGCAGGGCCGCCTCACAGAGATACAGCTCAACTCCGTGGATAATTATATCCGTTATATGGTGACGGAGATGGCAGCAAAGATGGTGCGGCAGCACCCGGACAAGGTGTTGCGGCAGGTGATCCTGGGATGCACCCACTACCCTTATCACACCGATGCCATACGTGACCACTTCCTCTACCTCCGCAGCCTCGACAGCAGCTATGCCCGGGTCATAGCCCCGGATATCGCCTTTATTGATCCGGCAGAGTCGCTCGCCGGAGAGCTGTATGACCACCTGACGGAGAAAAAGCTGTGGGATCCCTCACCGGCGGGGAAAAAAGACCGCTTCTTCATCAGCGTGCCCAACCCCCTGCTGCCGGAGAACGAGATCGATTCCATGGGACGTTTTCCTTATGCATACAAATATGGCCGGGAGATGAACAGTTCCCTGCAGTATGTGAAGATCGTGCCTTTCTCCGAACGATGGATCACCCCCGGGGTGCGGAAAAGACTGGAGGAAGATCTGCCACGGACGTGGGAGAGGATAGAATGGTGGAAGTGAATATCGAATATCGAATAATGAATGACGAATTAAGAAGTTGGAAAGTGGGAAGGGTGTGAGGAGTCAGCGATGAAGCGAAAACAACTCCACACTCCAACCTCTAGGCACTCCACACTCGAAGTACTCCAGGCACTCGAAGTACTCCACACTTCCCCCACCCCTGATCTTACCTTTTTTCTGTAACCCCTTCGGGGTTATTTTGCTATTTATTCATCGTATTCCCCGGGCGTGACCGGGGCTACTCTCTGCAGCCCCTCCCTTGCTTCGCCGTAGCGGCTACGCAAAGGCGATGCGGGGCTGGCTAAAGGATAAAGGTTGAATGATAATGCAAGACCCCGGAGGGGTCGTAAGATAGTAGCCGCAGTCACGCCTGCGGTACAAGGTATGTCCACCACACCCAACCCCGCCTCGCCTTCGTCCCGATTTATCGGGACTACGGCGGGCAAGGACGGGGTTGAAGAAAGAGGCAGGTCGAAGGTCGAAAGTCCAAGGGTCGAAGAGTGGCAAAAGTATGAAAAGTATGAAAAGTGGGAAGAGTGGGAAGAGGCAGCGATGATGCTCCGCCTTCGCTAATCCCGATAGCTATCGGGATCGGCGGACAAAGGATGAAGAGAAATATTATTGAATTCCGGTCAGACCATCAACCTGGAACATGAAACCTGGAACCTGAAACAATTCAGTACAGACGCGATTTATCGCGTCTTGAACCATAAATAAATACCTATTTAAATAGATATTTAATTAGGTATTTTAATAGGTATTTAAATAGGTATTTCAATTTTCTCTGGCCTTCGAACTTTTTGTCAGGATCTTTCATGCGGAAGGACATTTTCATTATCTTTGTTAGGAGATCTCTGTAAAGGCCGTAAATCATCTGATCCTCTTTGTTATGAAACGTTTCCCCTTCTTTATTATCCCTTTTTTCCTGCTTCTTGTTCTTCCTTCCTGCCGGCAGCACCGTGCCGGAGAGCAAACGGATCTCTCCGTGCCCGGCTTGCGGGAGCCCGTGGAGGTGGTGCGTGACCGCTGGGGTGTCAACCATATCTATGCCCGCAACACGCACGATCTCTTTCTGGCGCAGGGCTACCTGGCTGCCCGTGACCGTCCCTTTCAGTTCGAGATGTGGCGGCGTCAGGCCACCGGCACGGTGGCGGAAATCCTGGGACCACGTGAGGTGCAACGCGATATAGGCACACGCCTCTTTCGATACCGCGGCGATATGGAAAAGGAACTCCGGCATTATCATCCGCAGGGGAAGGAGATCGTGGAGGCTTATGTGGCAGGGGTGAACGCCCGGGTGGCGGAGGTACTGCGGGATACTTCGCAGCTCACCCTTCCTTTCCGCATGCTGGACATTCTGCCGGGCTACTGGACCCCGGAGGTGGTCATCTCGCGTCACCAGGGATTGCTGGGCAATATCAAGCTGGAACTGCGTACGGGGCTCGCCGTCGCCCGCCTCGGCGCCGACGCCGTCAACCGTCTCAGCTGGTTCCATCCCCGCACGCCCGACCTGCACCTCGACCCGGCCATTGACGGGTCCCTCCTCACGCCGCAGATCCTGCAACTCTACAACGCCTACCGCCGCGGCGTCACCTTCCTGCCCTCCGATGTGGTGCCGGCGCGGCGCCGTGACCAGGTGGCCCTGCAGCGCCTCAACGAGGCCGTCCCTGCGCCGCCGCAGGCTGCCGGCCCCCTCGACGGCTCCAACAACTGGGTCGTCAGCGGCAGTCGTATGGCCGGCGGCCACGCATACATGGCAAACGACCCCCACCGCACCATCGCCATCCCCTCCCTGCGCTACATGGTACACCTGGTCGCGCCCGGATGGGACGTGGCGGGCGCCGGCGAGCCCGAGATCCCCGGCGTGTCCATAGGCCACAACCAGTACGGTGCCTGGGGACTCACCGTCTTCTTTACCGACGGCGAGGACCTGATGGTCTATGACCTGAACCCGCAGAACATCTTCCAGTACCGCTATCACGATACCTGGAAAACGATGGAGGCCGAGCGGGACACCATCCGTGTCAAAGGAGCCCCCGACGTGCCGGTGGTGTATCACTACACGGTGCACGGCCCGGTGTGCTATATCGATACGCTCCACCTGAAGGCCTATGCTGTGCGTTGTGCCTGGCTGGAGCCGGGAGGGGCGCCTTACCTGGCCTCGCTGCGTATGGACCAGGCGAAAAGCTGGGAGGAGTTCCGCGACGCCTGCAGCTACAGCAACATCCCCGGCGAAAACATGGTATGGGCCGGCCGCGACGGCACCATCGGATGGCAGGCCGTGGGCATCGCCCCGCGCCGCACCCGTTGGAGCGGCCTGGTACCCGTCCCCGGCGACGGCCGTTACGAGTGGGACGGCTACCTACCCATCAAAGAGAAACCCCACCTCGTCGATCCGCCGAAAGGCTTTATCGCCACAGCCAACCAGAACATCACGCCGCCCGACTATACACACTGGGAGGCCATCGGCTACACGTGGCGCGATCCGTACCGTGGCGACCGTCTCAATGAGGTGCTGAAGGCCGGCGAGGGGATGACCCTGGCGGATATGCAGGCTCTGCAGACCGACTATTTCTCCATCCCGGCGCGTCAGCTGGTGCCGCTCCTGGAGCAGTTGGATCTGTCTGAAGAGCGTCTCCGCGCGGCGCGGGCCCTCCTGGCCGGCTGGGATTACCGCCTCGACAGCAGCTCCGCCGCTGCCGGCCTTTACAACGCCTGGGAGAACAGCCTGATGACGCTGGCGTACGAGCGTTTCGTGCTGCCGGAAGGCCGGGGTCTCATCGACCTGGCCCTCTACAAAGTGATCTCGTGGCTGCGGGAGCCGCAGCAGATCTTCCCGGCGCCGGCGGAACGGCAGCGCGACGCTTTCCTCACCGAAGCCTTCCGCCGGGCCTGCGACACCCTCACCGCCCTCCTGGGCCCCGACCCCGCTACCTGGCAGCTGGGCCGGTACCACTACGTGCTCATTCGCCATGCCCTGGCTGCTGCCGCCCCGGACGCTGCCCGGCAACTCAACGCCGGGCCCGCACCGCGCGGAGGGAATGCCTACTGCCCCAACGTTACGGGCAACACCCGCAACCAGAAAAAAGGCGCCAGCTTTCGCATCATCGTCAACACCGGCGACTGGGACAGCACCCGGGCGATCAACACCCCCGGAGAGTCGGGCGACCCGCAGAGCCCCTTCTATAAAAACCTCTTCGACCTGTGGGCCCACGATCAGTACTTCCCGTTGTATTACACGAAAAAGAAAATAGAGACGGTCGCGGCGGAACATTATTATCTAGAACCGGGGAAAGGGAATGATTGAATGATTGAATGATTGAATGCTTTGCCCGACGAAGTTCCCGATCCCTGAGTGATCCCGATTATCGGGGTCTTATCGAAGGACCGGGACGAAGGCGGGACTTAATGATTGAAATATATTATGGATCAATCGATATGATGGCCAACCAATATTGTACAGACAAGGCATTGCCTTGTCTCTAACTCTGAACTATGAACTCTGAACTATGAACTCTGAACTCTGAACTATGAACTCACTATTCACCTCTCTCATCGCTCTTCTCTTTTGCCTGCTGCCTGTATATTCC
>JALVJE010000116.1 GCA_027028505.1 Bacteroidales bacterium | reverse complement strand
GTTTAAAATTATAGTTAAAAAATTCGTTAATTTATCCCAGATTACGCATTAGGAAGCTAAGGATTAGCTGAACTAATGCGTTAGCTGGGGTTAACCCCGATTTAGGAGTTCACGGTTTTGGTAATAACCAAAACCGATGAAATCCTTGATCGATCAGCAATGAAAAGCGCTTGCGTTTTTCTATTGCTGATTTTGGGTTTATTTTATTCGGAATTTTCATTTTCTTCTTTTCTTTTCTTATCCAGTTTGGATTCTTTTCCCTTTTTCAGGCCGAACATCGTTGCGTAGAATGCCGGCAGCACGATGATGGTCAGGAAGGTGGCAGCGAAGAGGCCACCCATGATGGTCACGGCCATGCCGCCGAACATCGGATCGGGCAGCAGCGGTGCCATCCCCAGGATGGTGGTGCCGGCAGCCATCATTACGGGTACTGTCCTGGAGCGTGTGGCTGTGACAATGGCGTCGTACTGGGACTTGCCGTTCTCATGGATCTCCAGATTAGCCTCGTCTAGCAGTACAATGGCATTCTTGATCACCATACCTACCAGTCCCAGGACACCCAGGAGGGCGAAAAAGTTAAAGAAAAGACCGGATAGCAGGAAGGCCGGCACGATACCCAGCATAATCAGCGGGATCATGAAGAAGATCATGGTTACCGTTCGCCATTCAGCGTATAGGATCATCAGGATCGTGATGATGAGCAGCACGGCCAGTGGCAATTGTCCGGCAATGGCCTTGTTGGTGACCCCCTGGGTATATCTGATCCCGTCCCACCAGAGGCGGTAACCCTGAGGCAGCGGAATGGCTGAAACCTTGGGGATGAGACGGGCTTCCAGCTCGGCATTGCCCACACCTAATACCGGATCACATTGTGCGGCGATGGAGTACTGACGGTTGTATTTCCGAATGGTATTGTTCTCAAAAGCCAGATAAATGCTGTCGGTCACCTGCTCCAGAGGGATCAGCTTGCCGTTAGCGTTGAGAATGGGCAGGCTTCCCAGGTTCCCATAATCATAATCATTCCTGTTGTCGGCTTTCAGAAGGATGGGCATCACCCAGTCGCCCTGTCGGTAATGGCCGATGGTCTGTCCATCGGTGATGCGTTGCAGGGCCCGGGCCATTTCGGTACGGGTGACGTTGGCGATGCGTCCCTTGTTCTGGTTGTAGGCCGGCTCTACCTTCATGGTCTTTACGCCCCAACTGTCACGTATGTTGATAGCCAGGGGGTCCTGCCGCATGATGGCCTTGGCCTTTTCGGCCAGTTGCCGCAACACTTCCGGATCGGGTCCGTCAAAAGTGGCTTCTATGATCGCATCCGGCGCTGGCGCTACCTTAAACTTATATGCGATGGCCATCGCATCCGGGAAATTTTCCAGGATCCAGGTGCGGAAAGTCACCATCAGTGAATCCGCCGCTTTATAGTCGGTGGTTTCGATCAGCAGGTTGGCCAGGTTGGGTCGCGGGCTCCACGAGACCGACGAGAGATAGTAACGCAGAGGCGAGGCACCCAGCGTTACAGAAACGATCTTTACATCTTTCCTTTTCAGCAAAAATGCCTCCATCTTTTCTACGTCAGCTCGTACAGCCTTCAGATCGGCACCCTCCGGCAGGAAATAATCCACCTTGAACATGGGCTTGTTGATCGGCGGAAAAAAATCCTGCTTGACATACTTGAAAAGGAACATGCTTAGGAAAAAAAGACCGAAAACGATGATCAGTGTAAGATATTTTTTAGCGATGATCCCCTCGATCAGACGGGTGATCTTTTGATAAAATGGCGTATCGAACGGGTCTTTACCCTCAGTCCCTTTTTTGGGTGCTTTAAGGATACCGTCACCGTATACCGTGGTTTGTACCAGGGCAAATACCCAGCTCATGGTCAGGGCGATGGCCAGCACCTTGAACAGGGGTTTGATGATCTCGGCCGTATTGCTGGGCGCCAAATACAGGGGCAGGAAGGAGAGGATGGCGATGATGGTGGCGCCCAAGAGGCCCCACTGGGGTTTGGTGGCGCCCTCCTCAAAAGCCTTGCGCCGTGGCATTCCCCTGGCCATTTTCATCTGAGCATTGCTGGTGACCACGATGGCATTGTCCACCAGCATACCCATGGCAATGATGATGGCAGCCAGAGAGGTACGGTGCAGGTCGATGCCGAAAGGCAGCATCAGCAGTAGGGTTGCCAGGATGGAGTAGAGCAGGCTGGTGCCTATCAGAATACCGGCACGGGCGCCCATCGAGAGGAGGATCAGGAAGATGACGATGCCCAGCGACTCCAGTAGGTTGACGATGAAAGTGCGGTTGGCTTCCAGGGCTACCTCATCTTCGGAATAAATGTTCACCATCTCGATACCTATGGGCAGTTGCGGCATGATCTGTGCCAGTTTTTCGCGTATGCTGGCACCCGCCACCACGGAATTGCCCCCGTCGCGTGTGGAAAAGCCGATGCCGATGGCCGGCAGACCGTTGAGTCGCATCTGCTGAGCGGGAGGATCTTTGTAATCCTGCTCCACCAGCGTGGCTATATCCCGCAAACGTACCTGCTGACCTGTCTTGCCGGTGATCACTAGGTTCTCCAGTTCTGCCAGATTCCTGAACGTTCCCGGGGCATTGACCCGCACATCGAATTCCCCTGTCTGGATCTGGGAGGTGTTGATGAGCTGGTTCTGCGTTGAGAGAGCCCGCCGTATGTCGCCGGGGGTGACCCCCGCATAGGCGAGTTGGTTGTCGGAGATATATACGTTTACCACCCTGTCCTGTATGCCGAAAAGAGCTACCTTGGCCACATCGGAAGCCGTGGAGAGCTGCTGCTTGACGAATTGTGCATAATCTTCCAGTTCGGCAGCGGAATAACCGGAGTCGGCCGTTATGGCATAATAGATGCCATAGACCGCCCCGAAATCATCATTTACGATCACCGTACTCGCTTCCGGAGGTAGCTTGGGCTCCACATCCATGATCTTGCGGCGCATCTCGTCCCAGATCTGCTGGAAGCGCTCCTTGGGAACCCACTGGTACATGTCCACCTTGATATAGCTGAAGCCCGGGCGCGATTCCGACTTGATGAAATCGACCAGGGGGTGGGATTGTATCTCGCGTTCTATCACCTCGGTCACCTGGTCGGCTACCTCCTGGGCCGTGGCGCCGGGATAATAGGTGATAAAGACGATCTGTTTGATCACAAACGGCGCATCCTCCCTCTTTCCCAGGTGGTTGAAAGAAAAGATCCCTCCAATGATCGTGATGATCAGGAAAAAATGGATGACCTGCTTGTTTTTCAGAGCATATCCTGCAATACTCATAATGCTTGCTTTAGGCGATTATTATATACTGTTCTTTTGGAGGATCTTTACCTTCTCGCCCTCTACGAGCCTTTTGGCACCGGCGGTAACGATCCTGTCACCGGGTTTCAGACCACTACGTATCTGTACGATATCGCGTCCTCTCATCTCGACCACAGTGACCGGTTGCCTCTGTACAGTTAGGGTGTCTGCCTTATAAGGTTTCAGCAGCCATACCGATGGTCGGGTGTCGGCGCCCCCTTCCACCACGGCAGAGACAGGAACCACGATCTCCTGGTTGATGGTGGCATCGCTTTTGAAATGGATGCTCACCCGGCAGCTCATACCGGCTGAGATCTTGGCTTGCGCGGGATCGTTGGGATCGTTTTTGTGTTCCAGGTAAAGGTGCAGACGGAACCCCTCCGGGGTTGGTGTTTTTTCCAGATTCTTGATGGTAGCCTTGAAGACCTGTCCCGGGTAAGTGTCAAAAGTAACGTCATAGCTGTCAAAAAAACGGTACTGTACAGCCACCTGTTCGGGGATGGTGGTCACCACCTCCAGCACGGAGAGATTGGAGATCACAGCCACCGGCTGGCCCGGTCTTACTTCTTCTCCCACCTCTGAGAGCTTAGGACCGTAGTATCCGGAAAAAGGAGCATACAGCTTGGTGTAACGCAGGTTGTTGCTGGCTTCATCCAGTTTGGCTTTGGCCTGCAGATAGTTGGCCTGTTTCCTCTCGTAATCGTTCTTGGCCACAGAGCCTTTTTGCCACAGTCTCTTGTAACGTTCAGCTTCTGCTTTGGTCTGAACATAGCGGGCCCGGGCTCCTTCCAGGGCGATCTTGTAGTCGGTGGGATCTACGGCTGCCACCAGCTCTCCTTTTTTCACCAGGGCTCCTTCGACAACCTTGTATGTGATGATAGGTCCTGCCACCCGGAAAGATATTTCGGAGCGCTGGGAAGCGTTCGTGACGGCCGGGAAGCCCCGGGCGGCCAGGTCCTGTGTCCTGCTCACAACCATCGCCTTGACAGGCCGGATGATCTTTTTCTGCGGTTCCTCCTTTTTACCACATGAGGAAAGGGCCAACCCCGTGAAAAGTGCAGCAATGAAAATCGTTGATCGTGTCATTTTTCTTGTGTTTATGATTTTTTTGTTTTTGCTATTTGACGGCCAGATCGCCCAGGGCACGCTGGTAGTTGGACCAGGCCAGGTTGAGCTGATATTTTGCCTGGATAAAGTTAAAATAACTCTTTTCCCAGTATAATTGCGCATCCAGCACTTCCAGTACCGAAGCGAGACCTTCATCATATCGGTCGATCATCAGGGAGACGTTGCTGGATGCATTGGAGAGTGCTCCGTATGCAAAATCCAGTTGCTCCTGTGACCGCTGCAGTTCCATATAACTACGTTGTACTTCCAGGGTGATCATCTCTTTGGTATGGTCCATTTCCAGGCGGCTTACCTCGGTCTCCTGGCGCATGGCGGCCACCTCTTCCTTTTTCTTCCCCCAGTAAAAGATGGGTATGGAGAGCGTCGCCATGACGTTATAGTTGAATTTGGGCTCTATCTGCAGGCCCGGGCTGGGAGATCCCCACAGGCCGCCTACCCCCACACCCAGGTAAGGGTTGTACCGGGAGGAGGTGATCTTCTCTTTGTATTCATTCATTTTGACCTGGTTCTTCAGGATGTTCATCTCCGGACGCTGGCTGAGGGCTTTGGCGGTGAGATCTTCGGTGGTTGGCACCCACTGTATGGCCACCAGCGAATCGGCAGCGGGCATGACCGTATCCACAGGGACCCCCAGCAACCGGTTCATCTCCATCATGCTGGCCTTTAACTGTTTCTCAGCCTTGATCACTCCGTATTGTGCATCGTTGTACCGCACCCGTGCCTGATAAAGCTCACTTTTGCTGGCTATCTCCTCCTTGACCCTGTCTTCAATGACTTGAAGAAACTTACCGATATCATCCCGGTAAGTGATCATCAGGTCACGGATCTCTTTGCTGGAGACCAGGTTCCAGTAATAGACATCGGCATTGAGCATTACCTCCTGCCGGTTCAGGGAGAGGTAGTTTTTCATTACCTCCACCTGTGACATGGCTGCCAGTTTCGTGTTCTTCAGATAACCCCCTGTGATGATCGGCTGTGTAAGGTTCACATTCAGGGAATAGCGGTTGTGTAATTCTTTACCGGGGGTGCCTGGGGGTGCATCCGCCGGGGGCGCCAGTTGCAGCGGCACACCGTAATACTTATAATTGCCGGAAAAATCAAATTTGGGCAACCGGTCCGATTTGGCTGCATCCAGCATCGACTCGGCTCCGCTCAGACGGCTCTCCGCCATCTTGATCTTTTGCTGGTATTCCAAGGCCATCCGGCGGTACCGGAAAACCAGTGTATCCTGCTGGGCCCAAAGACCAGTGAGTGGAAAAATTGCTGACAGAACAAAGAAAAGGATCTTTCGCTTCATGATGTTTTTTTTGTAAATGGTCTTTATCTCCACGGTTTTTTTGATGAACAGTGGTCAGGCGTTATCCCCGGGCAGTTTCTCCCGGAAATCTTCAATACGCCGGTTGATGTGGCGTAAACGGAATGCCAGAAAAATATAGGTAATACCTGCCGTTAACAAAGAGAAGGAAGTCCAGAGGATAATATAAAATGCACCGAAGACAGGATTGGCCAGGATCAGAAAAGCAAAGATCATCAATAGGATGCCCAGGGCCAGTACCCATCCCCGGTAAGGGATCTTCAACTCTTTCATACGGAAAGAAAAGGCCATCAAGTCGATGGACCGGAAGAGCATCCAGAAACCTACAAAGAACTCCAGTACTACCAGCGTCAGATCAAAATTTCCAAGGAGATAAATGCCCAGGACCAATTCAAGAATGCCCATTAACAACATCCATCCCCACCCTTTTACCGAGGTACGGTTGATGATGGAGAAAAAAGTTTGAAAAAGGCCCGAAACGACCATGGTGACAGCAAAAAGAAGAGCAAGGGTAATATATGCACCCTCAGGTTCAAATAACACCCAGACACCGGTGACGGTGAACAGGAGCCCTAACAGAAGAAAAACCCACCAGTTACGGATGGTGGAACGAATGCTTTTGAGCGAAGTGATCAGTTGGCTCATAATGATGTGTTTTGATCAAGTAAATTTTGTTAAACATAGTAAGTATTTGTTCTTCTTGTCATTCCCGGAAGACAGATGATCCTTTTGGAAGAGAACTGTTACAGGTTGGAATAAAAAAGGATCCCGTCAGAAGGAGGGTGAAAAAACTTTTGGAGGTTCTCATAAAACAAAAATCTTTCTGATTACAAGATCATATCCATAAAGATCATCTCATAATAAGATCTCGATGGGAAAAAATAACAACTCTGATCCGTTCCTGAAAAGGATCCTCCGTAGAAATGAACTGCTCTCCCTGTGGTATTATCCGGAAGGTTCCCGGTGCAATTTGTATTTGGATCATTCTTTATGAAAGCAAGCAGGCTCTGTTCACTCACACGGCCCGGTACTTTCTGTTGGAGCGCCGGTTGTCCCAGACCCCATACCGGCAAAAGAAAAAGCCCAAGAAAAAATCCAATGATCCTTTTGTCGATCTTTAAGATGGTAAGAATTAGTATGATCAGCATATAACAGTAACTTCAATGATCACAAAATTAATAAAAATTATTTAAAATAAAAATAAATAAAAATTAAGTTCGGAGAACGGCACTCTCTTTTTTAAATACAAACATGGATACAAAATAGGGAGCAGAATAATACGGAAAGACGATAACTGCCTGGAGGGGTGCAAACAGGGAGCAGGATGTACATTTGAAAGAAAAAAGGGTTAAGTTTAAAGATTATATTTGTAGCCATAAGTAATAATATCAAAACTCCAGATCCATGGACAAAGAACTGTTTTCGTTCTCGTTGATGGTATTTACCGGTTTTTTTGCGATCATGAATCCCATTGCCAATGCGCCTGTTTTCCTGGGACTGACAGGGGATATGGACGAACTGTCCCGGCGCACTGTGGCCCGCAAGGCTTCTGTTACGGCTTTTGTGATTGTCGTTGCCTTTATCCTGTTCGGGCGATTGATCTTTCATATTTTCGGTATCACTATCCCGGCTTTCAAGATCACGGGAGGGATCCTCGTATTCCTGGTGGGCATGGACATGATCCGTTCGCGCAAATCGGAGATCCACGGCCATAACATAACCCCTTCGGAGGATGATGATGTTTCCATTTCCCCCCTGGCCATTCCCATTCTGGCGGGTCCTGGGACCATTGTAACAGCCATGAATTATGTCTCGGGAGATAGTACTGAAAAAATGTTCGTTGTGATCATCATCTTTATGGTCATGATCGTTTTGACCTATATCACTTTCATCCTGAGTGACAAGATCCTGAAATGGCTGGGGAAAAGCATGGTGGCTGTCATCACCAAGATCATGGGACTGATCATTGCCATTATCGGTACGGAGATGGTCATCAACGGTATCAAGATAGCCTTTCATCTTGCTCAATAGGATCGGCCATACGCTGATCCAAACGGATCCCTGATGGGAAAATTTGATCACCCTGATAGGTGAGGCTTTTGATGGTTCCGAGGTGCATCAGTTCAAAACTATTTCAACAGCATAATAATAATATTGATCACCACGGCATTGCTTACCTGGATAATAAAAGCGCCGACAATGGGGATCACGGCCAGGGCAACAGGAGAAGGACCGTATTCTTTGGTTACTGCCGACATATTGGCCATGGCCGTAGGCGTAGCGCCCATGGCCGAGCCTATATAGCCTGCGGTCATTACGGAAGCATCATAATTTTTACCCAGTACGCGGAAAAGAATAAACGCCGAAAAGATCAGGATGCTTACGGTTTGCAGGACAATGTTGACCATAATGAAAAGCGCTTCATTCCCAAGTTCCCAGAATTTAAGTCCCATCATGGCCATGGCCAGGAACAGTCCCAGGCTGAGATCGGAAGTGATGGCCAGGGTGGGGGATTCGGCCGGACATCTCAGTTTAGGAAGGATCCATGGCACCAGAGCGGCCAGGATCACACCTCCCAGCATGCAGGTGGCGAACAGGGGCAGGGTGAAATGAACGGCATCCAGCAGCTTATGCAGATAGATACCAACACCTATAGAGAGAGAAAGCATGAGTAACACGGTCAGGATGGACTCGTAATCGATCTGCGGATTCTCACCGTATTTTGATCCGATGATGATCTCTTTCTTATTGTCTTCCGGTTTCAGACCATGTTTTCTTATCAGATAGCGTGCCACGGGACCTCCCAGCACACCCCCGGCGATCAGCCCGAAAGTGGCGGAGATCATGCCTGTCTCCATAGCATTGGTGAGACCCAGAGACTCCTCCAAAACGGGCGCCCAGGAGACGATGTTGCCGTGTCCCCCCTGTAAGGCCGCCGAGCCGGCAATGAGCCCCGAACCGGGATTGAGGTGGAACAGTCCTGCCAGAAATATCCCCAGATAATTCTGGATAAAGATCCAGGCAATGGCCAGCATGGTGAGCACCAGCAGTGCCTTGCCCCCCCGCGCTATGCTCTCCAGCTTTGTCGAAAGACCCAGGGAAGTGAAAAAGACGATCAGCAGAATGTCCCGGTAATGGTTCGAAAAACGGATATCCACATGAAACAGCAGAAACAGGAGACCGAAAAAGAGAGAAGCTACTAACCCTCCGGTAACGGGCTCAGGGATATTGTACTTGCGCAAAATGGCGACTTTCCGGTTGAGGTATTTCCCCAGAAACAGAACCAGAATGGCAACTATAATGGTTTGACGGGAATCAAGTTCCATACGTTTGTGCTTTTAACCCGGGACATACCCACCGGCCCGTGCTATGCGGGCCGTATTGCCTCCCGGAAGGTGCATTACAGAAATTTTACCGGGGAGATGATCCCGATCATCACCCTGCCAGTGGAGTAATCCTGAAACTGCAGCCCCGGACGCGTCCTGGCATATTCGGAGTATTTATAAAACCTGCCCACATATCCCAGAAAGAACTTCAGGTTGAAATCCTCCCACGGGAAGAATTCAATGGTCGGTACCACGCTGTAAACGGTTCTGAAATGGTTATCCGTCTTCAACGGATCCAGGTCATCCCGCCAGCTGGCCAGATCCACAAATGCATCCAGACTGAAATGCCATTTGGGGGAGAATTTGACGGTGGTACGGGTCCAGTGACTTTGATACAGGGTGTTCCTTACAGCATAGTTATAGAGATTGTCCGGGATCTCATTGCTGATGATACCGGTGCGATCCAATCCTTCTATACTTATTTTGTAATCATAGGCTACATCCACGAACTTTGACCTGAATTGGTTTCCCAGGGCGATATAGTGCATGCCGATGCCTTTGGCTTCGGTGAAGAGGGAATAAGACCAGATGGTGGAGAATTTTCCGTCAAAAAAGTTCCCGCGCCAGTTGAGGACAATGGCAAGAGGCACCTTGGACGCGGTCACGTCAGGTACCGTGTCATAAAGATCTTCGAAAGTGCCTGTCCGGGAGTTCAGTAACTGGAAACCCAGGGAGTGATCATCATTGGCCTTTACATGCAACTCCACGCCGGTAAGGAAATTATCGGCCATCTCGATGATATCCGAATATTCGTAAATATCGATCGGGTTCAGGTCGAATTCTATCCCGCCCCAGTCGGCATAGGTCTTGCCGGCCGTAAGTTTGATGCGGTCGGACAAGGTGAAGGTGAGATAGGCGAAATCTACCCCTTTGATGATCTTGTCGATGCTCTGGGGCTCGAAGGTACTGGTGAAACGATGGCGGAACCGGAAGTAGATCTTCGGATGGACATATCCTTTGATCTCCATACGGAACTGTTCGAGCCTGAACTTCGATCCCAGATAATCCCCGTTCTGAAAATCATTTCTGAAATTCATCTGCGTGTTACCGATCATGTCAATGTTGTTCAGCAGACTTTGTTTTTCAACAGGGATGATGCTTTTGTAGGAGGTCATCTCGTCTGACTGCATCTCCTGGGCCTCTGTCCAAAGGGCAGGGCTCAGGAAAAGCAGGATCAGCAGTAATTTTATTTCAGCAGATCTTTTCATAAAAGGAGACTGTTGAAAGGATCAATATTTTCTGAATAGTTCCTGTACCTCTGCCGGCGTTCTCTTTTTCAACAGAGCCAGCATCAGCAGTACCCTGGATTTGGGAGTGTTGAGATCACCGGATGCAACGGTGCCGTATTTATCGTCATTCACTTCTGCATTCCTGATGACATAACCTGTGGGCACGCGGGTGCTTCTGACCACAATGACACCTTGTTTTACGGCTTTGGCAGCAGCTTCCAGGGTGGCGGCATTCATGTTGCCGTTTCCCACTCCGGCGATCACGATCCCTTTGGCGCCGGCTTTTACCAGCATACCGATCAGATCGGGTGACATGTCAGCGCACGCATACACCACATCCACACGCGGCAGTTCCTTCACTCCATCCACCGAGAATTCCGATCCTGTTGTGTTCAGGCGGTAGGGTTTGCGGTAAAATTCCATCTGACCATACAGAACGGTGCCGATCTGTCCGTGTACGGGCGATTTGAAGGTCTGCACGGCCGTGGTGTTGGTCTTGGTGGCTGCACGGGCCGAATGGATCTGGTCGTTCATGACCATCATCACCCCGTGTCCGCGCGATTTGGGATTGGCAGCCACAGCCACGGCATTGTAGAGGTTTAACGGTCCTTCGGCGCTGAGAGCCGTGGAAGGCCGCATCGACCCCGTGGTTACCACAGGCTTGTCACTCTTGACGACCAGATTGAGAAAATAAGCGGTCTCCTCCTGGGTGTCGGTGCCATGGGTGATGACGATGCCGTCCACATCTTTCGAGGCCAGCAGCTCATTGATCCTTTTGGCCAGTTTGAGCCAGATCTCCACGCTCATGTCCTGCGATCCTACATTGGCTAACTGTTCACCCGTTACATGGGCCAGCTTTTCAATGCCGGGGACGGCTTTGATCATGGTCTGGATACCTACCTGCCCCGAGGTGTACCCTGCCTGCGTGGCCGATTCGGCCGAGCCGGCGATGGTGCCACCGGTAGCCAGGATGACGACATGGGGCAGATCTTTTTTCTGCGCCAGCGAAAACGGTGCGATCACACTGAAGAGAAAGGCGATCGCCAGGTTGAATGTGATAAATTTTTTCATGATCTTAAAATTTTGTCAATGAATAAATAAAAATGATTATCAGATATTACTTCTCCTGGTATTTAGACTTGTCCAGTCCTGTCAGGTTCTTCGGAGAAAATATTTCTTGGATCTGTTCTTCGGTAAGCAGTTTCTTTTCCCGTACCAGTTCCAGGATCCCTTTGCCTGTTTCCCGGGCTTCCTTGGCCAGCTCATCCCCTACATGATGCCCCAGGACAGGGTTCAGGGCCGTAACAATGCCGATGGTCGTTTCCAGATTGTGTTTATCCACATCTTCATTGATGGTGATCCCTTCCACACACTTTTCGCGCAGGGTTTTCATCCCGTTGGCAAGCAGTTTCTGGGACTCGAAAATGGTCAGTCCCACCACCGGCTCAT
>JALVJE010000115.1:2430-11927 GCA_027028505.1 Bacteroidales bacterium | reverse complement strand
GTGATCCGTGAGATAAAGATCGATCCGCTGCGCGACAGGATACGCGAGCTGGTGGACCGCCGGCTCAGGGGAGAGCTGCCCCGCTGCCATACCTGTCTGGTCGATTACGAAGAGTAATAAGCCTGGCTATGTTTGATATTCAAAAAATAAGAAAAGACTTCCCGATCCTGGATCAGCAGGTGTATGGCAAGCCTTTGGTCTATCTTGACAATGGCGCCACCACACAGAAACCACAGGTGGTCCTGGAAACCCTTGAAAGATTGTATGACCGGGAGAATGGCAATGTGCACCGCGGGGGACATCATCTCAGCGTGATCACCACCGAGCATTATGAGGCGGCCCGCGAGACGGTGAGACAGTTCATCCATGCTGCCCATACCCATGAGATCATTTTCACCCACGGCACCACCTCTTCCATCAATGCGGTGGCTTTCTCATTCGGCGAGAAATATGTCCGGGCCGGCGATGAGATCCTGGTAACGGAGATGGAACACCATGCCAACATCGTGCCCTGGCAGATGTTGTGCGAACGCAAAGGAGCCAGTCTCAAGGTGATCCCCATCAATGAGGCCGGGGAGTTGCGCCTGGAGACGCTGGAGACGCTGATCACGGAAAAAACGCGTCTGCTGGCCGTGACCCAGGTGTCCAATGTGCTGGGGACGGTCAATCCGGTGAAGGAGATCGTCGAGATCGCCCATCGTCACGATGTGCCCGTGCTCGTGGACGGCGCGCAGGGAATACAGCATGAGATCACCGATGTGACGGATATGGACTGTGATTTTTATGTATTTTCCGGGCACAAGATCTATGGGCCTACCGGCATAGGCGTGCTGTATGGCAAGGAGAAATGGCTGGAGGTGATGCCTCCTTACCAGGGCGGCGGCGACATGATCAAAAAAGTGACCTTTGAGAAGACCGTCTACGAGGACCTGCCACTGAAATTCGAGGCCGGGACCATGAACTATATCGGTGCGATCGGCCTGGCGGCGGCCCTGGATTATCTCCGTGATCTGGGTCTGGAAAATATTATGGCCTGGGAGCAGGAGTTGCTGGATTACGCTACCGCCCGGCTGAAGGAGGTGCCTGAACTGAAAATTTACGGCAATGCGTCGCATAAAACAGCGATCCTTTCTTTCCTCATCGGGGATCTCCATCACTCCGATGTGGGTACACTCCTTGACAAACTGGGGGTAGCTGTACGTACGGGCCATCACTGTGCCCAGCCGCTGTGTGATCATTACGGCATCGCCGGGACCGTGAGGGCTTCTTTCACATTTTACAATACCAAAGAAGAAGCGGACCGGCTGTTCAATAGCTTATTGCGGATCATTGAAATGTTAAAATAAGGGAGACATTTCCCTTTTTAAAACAAAAGGTTATGAGCATTCAGGATATCCAGGAAGAGATCGTCGAAGAATTCAGTGTTTATGACGACTGGATGGACAAGTACAATTATCTCATCGAGCTGGGGAAGGATCTGCCTCCCATCGACCCGAAGTATAAAACCGATCAGTACCTGATCGAGGGGTGTACTTCGCGGGTATGGCTGCATGCCGGGCTGGACCGGGAGGGGAAGATGGTCCTTACCGCCGACAGTGATGCCATTATCACGCGGGGGATCATCGCGCTGCTGATACGCGTTTTCTCAGGTCATACCCCCGAAGAGGTGAAAAATGCAGATACCGCTTTTCTGGACCGCATAGGTCTGCAGGAACATCTTTCGCCCACCCGGGCCAACGGACTGGCCTCGATGGTCAGGCAGATCAGGATGTATGCAGTGGCCTTGTCAGCCCAAAAATAAAAAATACGATAATGCTATGAGTGAAGAGAAAAAAGTGGATACGTTTGAGCTGGAGACAAAGATCGTAGCTACGCTGAAGAATATCTACGATCCGGAGATCCCTGCCGTCAACATTTATGACCTGGGACTGATCTATGAGATCGATGTGAAAGAGGACGGCCGTGTGTTGGTGAAGATGACGCTTACAGCTCCCAACTGCCCCATTGCCGATCAGATCCTCAATGATGTGAAACAGCAGATAGAGGCGATCCCCGGGGTGAAAGAGCTGGACCTGGTGCTCACTTTCGATCCGCCCTGGGACAAGAGCATGATGTCAGAAGAGGCCATGCTGATGCTGGGGATGCTGTAGGGAAGTTCGAAGGTCGAATGATGAACGACGAACGGGGAAAAGGGAAGCTCGATGCTTGATTCTCGAAGTTCGAAGGAGGAAGGGAAGAGGAAGGGCGAAGGGCGAAGGGCGAATGATGAATGATGAACGACGAATGAGGAAAGAAGGGTCGAATGTTGAAAGTTTGAATGTTATCTCCCGGAGAGTTATCTGAATATATTAAGGCGAAGGCCCTGGAGTCGGGGTTTGATGCCTGTAGCATTGTCAGGGCGGAGCCGCTGGAGGAAGAACGCTCGCGTCTCCTCACCTGGCTGATGGAAGGCCGTCATGCGGGGATGGATTACATGGCCCGTAACACTGAAAAACGTCTTGATCCTGCCCGGCTGGTTCCCGGTGCCAGGAGCGTTGTCGTGGTGCTACTGAATTATTATCCCGGCGATGATATTTACAAGAATGGGGACGATATTCCCCGTATTTCCCGCTATGCCGTGGGCCGGGACTACCACAAGGTGATAAAAAAGAAGCTGAATACGTTGCTGGCGTGGATCAACGAAGAGCTGACGCCGGCGAAGGGACGTGCTTTTGTCGATTCGGCGCCGGTGCTGGAACGCGCCTGGGCGGTGCGGGCAGGTCTGGGCTGGACCGGGAAGAACAGCCTGCTAATCACAAAAAAAGGATCCTGGTTTTTCCTGGGAGAGTTGATCCTCGACCTGGAGCTGTCGTATGATGAGGGAGCGGTGAAGGATCACTGCGGCACCTGCACCCGCTGTGTGGAGGCCTGCCCCACACAGGCCATCCTGCCCAACCGTACGGTCGATGCCGGCCGCTGTATCTCTTACTGGACCATCGAATACAAGGGAGAAACGTTTCCTCCCGAAGCGCCGGAAGGCCTGAACGGATGGGCCTTCGGATGTGATATCTGCCAGGAGGTGTGCCCCTGGAACCGCAAAGCCCGTCCCCATCGGGTATCAGATTTTATTCCTGATGAGCGGCGTCTGTCTCTCACCCGTGACGACTGGGAAAAAATGACCGAAGAAGAGTTCAAAGAGCTGTTTGCCGGTACCCCCGTGATGCGAACAGGAGTGGAGAGAATGAAAAGGAACGTCGAACGATGAACGATGATCGACGAACGGGAACCCTTTTGTTCGTCATTCGTCATTCGCCATTCATCGTTCTTACTTCCAGATTCCCGGTATTTCTTCCCCGCAATATTCGCACTTACCGTCCTTGATGTGGTTCTGGGTGATCAGGTAACCCTTACGCTCAATGAGGAGTTTGTGGCATTTGGGGCAGTAAGTGTTCTCGTAATTACCACCCGGCACATTCCCGATATATACGAATTTGATGCCGGCCTTCAGGGCGATCTCACGGGCTTTCTCCAGCGTGGAGAGAGGTGTGGGAGGCAGTTGAGTGAGCTTGTAGTCGGGATGGAACCGCGAGAAGTGCAGGGGGTAGTTATAGAGGTCGTTGTCATAGAGCCAGTCGCACATCCGTTTGATCATGTCCAGGTCGTCGGTCCATTCGGGGACGATCAGGTTGGTGATCTCCAGCCACACCCCCTCTTCGTGGAAGATCTTCAATGCATCCAGGACGGGCTGCAGCTTACCGGCGTTGAGTTTCATGTAGATGGCGTCACTGAAAGATTTCAGGTCGATGTTGGCAGCGTCGATCACCTGGCATAGCTCCCGCAGGGGTTTTTCATGGATATACCCGGCCGACACCATGATGTTGCGTATCCCTTCCTGCCGGGCCAGTTTGGAGGTGTCGAGGGTGTATTCATAGAAGGTGATGGGCTCGGAATAGGTGTAAGCAATGGATTCACACTTGTATTTTTTGGCGTTCTCCACCACCTTGTCGGGCATCATATCGAAGTTGCGCGTCTCTTTGGGAGATCTCTGGGAGATGGTCCAGTTCTGACAGTTGAGACAGGCCAGGTTGCAGCCGGCGGTGGCTATCGAGAAAGCCCTGCTGCCGGGGAGGAAATGGTTCAGCGGCTTTTTCTCCACGGGGTCGACATGTACGGCACAGGGGTTACCATAGGCCATGGTATACAAGGTGCCTCCTATGTTCACCCGGTTGCGGCAGTCGCTCCACTCGCCTTCTTTCAGTGTACATTCGTTGGGACAGATCAGGCAGCGCACGCCGCGCGGTGTCTCGGTCTGGTACATGGCCACCTTGCTCCATTTCCACGGTTTCTCTTTGGTACCGGGCAGGAACGGCCGTATCCCGAAACTGTTCAGGCTCATCATCCCGCCGGTGGCGGCCAGGCTTATCTTCAGGAAATCCCTTTTGTTCATCTTTCTTGCCATGGTTTTACCTCCTTTCCTTCCGTGCGTTTTTCCTGTTCTCCCAAATTATAAAAAATCCGGACAGGTTGTACTTTTTCATCCTGTGATCTTTTTCCGGCGCAACAACAAATAGATCACCGAAAGGAAACTTGCGAAGGTGATCAGCAAGGCTGTGCCGCGGATCCCTTCGAGGGGCAGGAGGAGTGCAGCCACGGAGAGTGCTCCCAGAGCGCCTCCGGCCAGGTCGGCGCTGTAAAGCGAGGAGGCCGTCTGTGAAGCCTCTCCCCTGCGCAGGGTGCTCCCCAGCGAGAACAGACGGCCGGTGAGATAAGCGAAGGAAAAGGTGTATAACAATAACACTCCTTCGCCGGGGGCTGTGGCGGTGATGGAGCGCAGCAATACCATCAGCAGGGGTAGGGTGGCTGCGGCCAGGGCTATCAGCAGGCCGGTGCCCGTAAATCTTTTGAAGGGAGAGAGACGGGAGAGGCCGGAGAGCGGCAGAGGATAGCGTGCCCCCACAGCGATGCCGGCCATGAAGAGGGTGATGAGGATGCCCGTCATCAGATAGACATAACCGTAAATGATCTGGAAGATGAAAAGCAGTAACATTTCCACCGCCGAGGCGGCGAAGCCGGCAGTAAAGATCCCGATGGCCAAAGGACCCGACCGCAGCAGGAGAAAGAGGAAAAGAGCTGCCAGCGTCCACAGCAGGAAACGGGTGTCAAAACGGTAGTAACTGAGCCACAGCGTGATCTGGTTGAAATAAGCTACGGGATTCATGTCACTGTTGAGGCGGCTGATGGGGCCCAGTTGTGCCATGACCTGCTCATTGCGCATCTGCAGCAGGTCGTCCTGGATGTAATAGGGGGATACATACTTGTTGGTGATGCCTCTCTGTGTGACCAGTGCTGCGATGTGGAGGCTGAGGGGCTGATCCGAGGCCAGGAAATAGTTCTTACCGCCGGGAATGATCACCACATGCGGAAAGACATCCTTGAGCGTGGCGAAGAGGATGGCGTTGAGGTCGGTCTCCTGCCTGGCCATGTAGTTGGGAGAGGCAGGCAACCTGAGCGAGACCACCCCGCCGGGGTTGAGCACCTGCCGCAGACTTCTGAAGAAGTCGACGGTATAATAGCGGTTGATCTGTGCTGTTGTGGGTGGCGGCACGTTGACCAGCACCACATCGTATTTCTCGCGGCAGCGGGGGACATACCTGCGGGCATCCCGGATGATATAATGTATCCTGGGATCGTCGGGCACCGGAAAATATTTTTTGGCGAGCCGCAGGATCCGGGGATTGATCTCCAGGTAGTCGATGCGGGTGACGGAGGAGTACTTCAGGATCTCCTGCAGGGTGCCGGAGATACCCCCCGAGATAAGAAGCACCTGGCGGGGGGCCGGTCGCTGCACCATGGCATAGTGGACATCCTCCTCGTTCTCCGTCGGACTGAGGGTGTGGGCCACCATCACATGGTTCTCATACAGGTTGAGCTGATCCCCCATTTTCGTGACCACCAGACTGCCGAAAGGGGTCTCCCGGTGGGTCAGGATCATCTGATGGGGATATAGAAAATGAATACTGTAGAGATCCACAGGGAAAAGGAACAGGGCCACGGCAAGCACCGAAGGAGGGATGAGCCACAGTGCGGTTTTGGGTGGATCCGGGTTTTTACGGATCATCACGATCACGACGAACAGATCTGCCAGAAGGACAATTCCCAGCGTATGAAAGGGTTTCAGGAGAAACACCAGGATGAAGCTGAAAAGAAAGCCGCCGGTCAGACTGCCGAAGGCTTCCCAGGCATAGCTCCTGCCGGTAAGGTTGGCCTTGTATTTTTCCGAGATATGCCAGGTGTAAAAGGAAAAAGAGTATCCGGAAAGAAAACAAAAAGGGAACAGCAATATCAGGGAAGAGAGGAAAACAGCAAAAAGGCCTGCAAGTGATCCGGGGATGAAAACAATATTCTTCAGGAAGAACAGCAGGAAGAGGGTCAGTACAGGAAGTGTACCCAGCCAGATCAGACCGGAGAAGAGAAAGTTACTGCTGTTTTTCATGCGGGGTGCTGCCCGTCCGAGACGGGCCCCCAGGCCTGTCAGCAGCATCCAGTTACCCAGGATGATGCCTATGACCAGCTCGTTGCCCTGAAAGACCGAGATAAAAGCCCGCAGCAGAACCAGTTGGGTGATCATGGCCGTAAAACCCAGCGCCGGTAACGGCAGGATATCCGTTTTTTCAGGCTGTACATCTCGCTCCGGCAGTGGAGAGGCGGAAGGTGTTGTCGTGGATCCTTTCGCCCCGGTAGCCCTTTTCTTCCGGTGGAAAATGGCAGTATAGAACCAGAGATGCCAGCCGAGATGAAAGAGGCCGATCAGGGTCATGGCGATGCCCGTATCTACATGGACCAGCATCCAGGTATCCTCCCCCGGCAAGGTGAATTTGTAGTTCACCTGGAGGGTGAGCAGCATGCCGATCAGGGCCGTGGTGAGGAAGTTAAGCAACAGCAATACATTCCAGAAACGCCGGTGGGCAGCCAGCCGGAAAATGCCCAGGCGCATGCCGGCCAGACTGAACAGATAAGCCACGATCAGTCCGATGGTGATGGGCCATATGTGGTAGGTGCCCGTCATCTCTTCACGCCCATCTCCTTCTCAGAGAAGACGATCGCCCGGTAGGTATAGAGCTCGGCATCTTTCCATCCGTCCCAGCCGATACCGGCCTTGTCGCGGGCGCAATGGCCCAGGAATTCTTCTTTGGTCCAGTGGGTCTCGTCAGCCACCTGGGGGAGGAAGGTGCCGGAGCGTCCGTTCTTCACCATGTAGATGCCGTCGCGGCCCAGCTTGAACTCGTCGATGGAATGGATCCTTTTCAGGGGTGTGAGGACGGAGATCTCTATGTCGAGGTCATCCACCTCTCCCGGCGTGACGGGCGGGAAACGGTAATCCTGCAGGGCCGCTGCCACGGCCATGTCACGCACCACAAGGTAAAGGGGTTCGTCGGGCAGGAAACGTCCTATGCATCCGCGCAACTGCCCGTCCCGGGTGTGGAGGGTCACAAAAGCCCCCGCAGGCCGCAACAGATTCTCCGAGAAACCGGTCGTATCGATCTCCGGCAGATGGCCGTGCTTCACCCTTTCTTCGAGGGTCTGCCGTGCCACGTGCAGCAGGTCCAGCTTATCTTTCCGGGTCAGATAATCCCCTTCTTCGGGCGGATCTCCCCCCTGCCGCGTGACGATCACCGAGCCATAGCCCACCACGCGCTGGTGATCACCATACGGGGTGTCGCCGGAGTTCATATACAGCACTTTCTGGTAATGGATGTCTTGTCTGCCTTCCGTAATATTCATCAGGGCCAGTACGCCCGGCCATCCGCACATGCTGGTGAGAAGGTTGGGATATCCCCGCTCTTCATTGTCGCGCAGCGCCTCCAGCAGACGGGAGGGCTGGCCGCTGACCACCGCTTCGAGGGTATGCTCATCGGCGATCCTGGCGTGATCATAGGTGGGATAGTGGGACAGGTCGGTGCTGATGACAAAGAGGTTGCCGGGCCTGAAATAAGGTTTCAGTGCTTTGGCGATCTTGCGGGCCATTGCCGGATCCTGGGAGCCGATGATGATGGGTACGATCGTAAAATCTTTCTTCAGCCAGTACTGCAGGAACGGTAACTGTACCTCCAGGGAATGTTCACGGCTGTGGGCCGCCGGATCGAACTCGAAAAAATTGTATTCCCCGATCAGCTTGTCTGCCAGGTCCATATCCACCTTCACCTCTCCCAGGGGCGTTTCATAGTTGCCTGCATTGTAAATGGAAGCACCGCGGAGATGGACATAATGACTGGTGCCGATCAGGAAGATCCGGTCATACGCCTTGTCACGGGGCAGTTGCTTGTAAGAGGCGGCTGCCACCTGCCCGGAAAAAACATATCCGGCATGGGGTGAGATCACGGCCGCTATCTCACCG
Source organism: Bacteroidales bacterium (assembly GCA_027028505.1). Taxonomy (GTDB): domain Bacteria; phylum Bacteroidota; class Bacteroidia; order Bacteroidales; family VadinHA17; genus DRPN01. Next base: position 3,553 of record JALVJE010000115.1, on the reverse strand, counting down.
GTGTGCTCTGCTACGGGTGCTTTATCAAAAAAGGTCTTCAGCATCGCTGTCAATTCGGCAGGGTCGGCCGGATAGAAACTCCCGGCCACCGCCGGCTGTCGGTTATGCAGGGCTGTTGCTTTCATTTTGGTCCGGTTTTGAGAATTACACGATACCACACTCATTGCCTGGATCAGCAGAAAAAGCGATATTTTTAAGAAATTGCTCATGATCCCGGTGTTTTTTTGCCAACTATCGGGGTTAATCCCAGCTAACGCATCAGTTCAGCTAATCCTTAGCTTCCTAATGCGTAATTTGGAATTAATAAAATTACAAAAAAATCACGCAAATTGTTCTCTACCCGGAATCCGCAAAATTTTTGCCAATGGATAAGTCGAAAAGTATGAAAAGTATGAAAAGTATGAAAAGTGGGAAGAGTGGGAAGAGTGGGAAGAGTTGAAGAGTTGATGAGTTGATGGGTTGAAAAGTTGCCTGGTGACCGTCGGATAATGGTATATGCTGAAAACTCGATACCCGATACTCCTAACTCATAACTCTTTAACCTTCCATTACAGTTACAACGATATTCCGCTGGCTTCTCGGGCCGTCGAACTCACAGAAGAAAATGTTCTGCCAGGTGGAGAGACCCAGCTCGCCGTCGATGAGGGGGATGGTCTCCTGGGGTCCCACGAGACCGGCTTTGAGATGGGCATCGCCGTTGTTGTCCTGTCGGTCATGCTCCCAGACGCCGGCGGGGATAAGGCGTCGGAGCAGGGTGATCACATCGTTCTGTACGGAGCGGTCCCAGTTTTCCTGGATCATGATGGCGGCGGTGGCTCCCTGGGCATAAACATTCACCAGTCCGTTGCGGATGCCGGAGGAAGCTACGATCGATCTCACTTCCGGCGTGATGTCCACCAGATCGTTGTGGGCATGTGTGTTTATTTGTATTATCTGTCGCATTTGCTTAAATTTAAAGGTTGGTATTTCAAAGTTAATAAGTCTTACGCCGAACGCAAAATAAGAGGACAAGGAAATGATACACAAGGAATTCACGATGAGGAGCGTAGATGGTCTGAACCTGTTTGGTCAGTACTGGGCTCCGGAAGAAAAGACCAGCGCGGTACTGTGCCTGGTACATGGC